>JAITJY010000332.1 GCA_031278675.1 Bifidobacteriaceae bacterium | reverse complement strand
CGGGGTCAGGGAGTGCTCAAGGAACCGCCCTCCAGGGCCGAAGCGGGCCGCGACCAGGGCTCAATAGTCTGCCAGAGCAAGGCGGCGTTCCCGTCCCGTCCCGCGACGCAGCGGCGATCCGGGCTGAGCGCGCCGACAGTTATCCGCGCATTTGGGAAGGAAAACCCGATGGAAACTTTGATGCTCACTTACCACAACTCCACCGAACCCGACCGCGACGAAGAGATGCACAACTGGTACAACTGGGTGCATATCCGCGACGTGGCGGGCATGCCGGGCGCGATCACCGCAGTTCAGCGGCTCGGCCTTGATAGCGCCCAACCTGCTGGTGCCGATCTATCACGCAAGTACCTCACCATTTATGAGGTCGCCGACAAGACCGCTTGCTCTAACGGGCACACGGTACTGATCGGCACCAGAAAACTGCTGATCAGCACGGCTTTCGACAGGGCCACCTTCGCCGAAGGCTACTGGGACATTGTCTCAGGGACGGCAGGTTTCGCGACCTACGCCGACTACAAGGGCGACAAGTCTGCCCTGGCAGTCCGGCTCAACGGCGGGGCCAAGGTTGAGGCCGCGCTAGGCCCAAAGGAACTCGCCGAACTCGCGGCGCAGCCGGGTTTCGTGGCGGTCCACCTCACCCGCCGGGCGGAGGATCAACAACAGAACTCGGCAGCCGACACGGAATCTGCCAGCCATATCCTGGTTGGCCAACTTGACGATTCCTACCTGGCAGCAAAGTCCTGGGACGCCTTCGCCGCAGCTAAGAACCTGGCGGCGCTGGACGCCTCCCCGGTCATCTACAAGCCGATCATTGACCGGTTTGTCGCCGCTCAGGCCAAGAAGAGCCCCGAATGGGCCGCGATCAGCTTCTTGAGCCACGCGATCATGGGTTGCTCCCCGGACGCCCAGGCCTATCCAACGAAGTAGACGTAAACACAGCGAGGACCCAGATCATGGCTTTCGATCATTTGTTCACACCCATCAAGGTCGGCTCTCAAGAGTTCAAGAACCGCATCATAATGTCTCCGCACGCGACCAACTGGGAGCGTGGCTCAGCGAAAGACGTGGCTTACCTCGGCGCACGGGCGAGCGGCGGCGCCGCCGCACTGGTGCTGGCATCCGCAGTGTTCTCGCCGTATGACACGGCGCCGCACGGCGCCAATCCAATTGGTTCACCACGGGGCATTGAGCGCCACGCCCGGGCTGTTGAAGCGGTTCACAATGGCGGGGCTAAGGCGATCCTTGAAACCTCTGCCGGGGGGTCGGCATCGTCCTCCAATACCGTCCCCCTCGGCATGTTTTCTACGCAGTCGCGGTCGATGACGCTCGGCGAATACGTCATGTTTGCCCGGGTCGCCGCACTGACGGCGGTGAATTGCGCCAAGGCGGGAGCGGACGGCATCGAATTGATGATGAGTTTCGGTGCCGCCATGCAGCTTTACAATTCACCGCTGTACAACAAACGGAAAGACCAATATGGTGGGGCGCTGGAGAATCGCCTACGGTTCACCATTGAGGCTATCGGCGCCATGCGTGAAGCCGCCGGCCAGGACTTCATTATTGGTGCAGTGATCGATGCCGACGAATCGAACTTGGGCGGCATCGATTTGAGCCAAGGCGTAGAGATGTGCCAAATGTTGGCCGAAACGGGCCAAATTGACTATTTGCGGATCAACGCCAATAATGTCAAGTCTGAAGAAGGTCACTTGCATTACCCTTCTTCTTACCTGCCACAGGGTCTGTCGCTGTACGCTGCGGCGGCGGTTCGCGAAGTCGTTACGGGAATACCGATCATCGGCTCGCACCGCATCAACACCCCCGAATTCGCTGAGCAAGCCATTGCCGAAGGCCAATGTGACCTGGTGTCAATGGCGCGCGCTTTGATCGCCGACCCAGAATTGCCGAACAAAGCCCGCCGCAACGCCTCTGAGGAAATCCGGGCCTGCATCGGCTGTGTGGAGGCCTGCTATCAGCGGTATATGCTCAACGAGCACATCGGCTGCTCTGTCAACCCAGATGCCGGTCATGAGGATGAACCAGCCCCGCAACCTGCTGAGACACCCAAGAAGGTGCTGGTGGTAGGCGGCGGCTTGGCCGGCCTCGAGGCCGCCTTGGTGGCCGCCCAACGTGGCCACCAGGTAACCGTGCAAGAAAAGGAGCCCTACTTGGGCGGCACCGTTTATGTGCAATCCAAGCTTCCGGGTTTGACCGACCGGGCGGAGATTGTCCGCTGGCTGGAATTGCAGCTAACCAAGGCCGGCGTCGCAATCGAAACTGGCACCGAGGCCAGCGCGGAATCAATTGAAGGGTTCGGTGCGGACACCGTAGTGCTGGCGACCGGCGCGGACTATGACAATCAAGGGATTACTCAGAACCTGATGTTCCCGATACCTGGCCTGGAGTCGCTGCCGGTTTACACCCCGGAGGACATCATTCGGCGAGGTGAGACGGTCGATGGCGACCACGTGCTGGTTTATGACACGACCGGCTACGTGGTTGGCCCCGGGATTGCCGAATTGTTGGCTGACCAGGGTAAGACGGTCGAGTTTGTCACTCAGCAGCCTTACGCCGGGATGATGATGACGAGCAATTACATCCACAACGTGATCATGGCGCGGGTGCTCAGCAAGACAACACTGACCAGGGACGTGCAGATCCGGTCCGTCGAGGACGGCACTGTCACTCTGCGCAACATTTACACCTATGAAGAATCGGTGCTGGAAGGGATCGATGCGATTGTGCTGGTCACGTCGCGTGCACCCAACGAGGCGCTGAACTTGGCGCTCGCTGGGAAGGTTCCTGACCTCAAACTGGTCGGAGATGTTGACCGGTGCAATTACATCAATTTCGGGATGTATGACGCGATGCAGGCCGGCAAGCGTGTCGGCGCCATGATCTGACCAGACGGACACAACGTACCAACAAAGCACACGCGGCGCGGAAACGCCGTAGAAACGACTCATAAGGAGATCTGAAAAGAATGGAACCAATTTACAGCCTGGAGCAATACGGCAAAATGCGCGGCCTGGACATCCAGATCGCGACCGACGATACCCCGCCTCTGGCTAGCCTGGTCAACTTGACGGGCAAAGCTGCGATCGTCACGGGGGGCGCGCGAGGTCTAGGCTTCCATGTCGTCAACCGCTTAGCGGAGGCCGGCGCCAAGGTAATGATCGTGGATATCGCCACCGACTTCGCAGAAGATGCGGTCGAGTTTTTCCGGAACAAAGGCGCGGATGTCGGATTTATCCTCGCTGATATCCGCTCCACCGACCAGATTCGGGAAGCGGTTGAGCGGACCACCGAGGCTTACGGCCAAATTGACATCCTGGTCAACTGCGCAGGCGTCATGGGAATTCAGCCCGCGCTAGAAATGACGGAAGCTGAATGGAACACGCTGGTGGACGTGAATGCGCGTGGCTGCGTGTTCTTTAGCCAGATTGTGGCCCGGCATATGGTTGAGCGGGGCATCAAAGGCAAGATTGTCAATGTGGCGACCAACGCCGTCGAACCGTTCGCGAGTGACTGGTTCGCCGCCGAACTGGGCTATGTCGCGTCGAAAGCGGGACTGATCAAGGCCAGTGAGGTGCTGGCGGCGGCTCTCGCGGAGCACGGGATTGTTGTGACCGTAGTCAAGCCGGGCGGCATGCGCTCCCCGGGCGCGTTCTTGATGAAGCGCGATGATCGGGTCACGGCGAAGCCCACGGCGGCCCGTCCGCCGCTGGCGATGAACCCGGACGCTGTTGGCCGTGTGGTGTTTGCCTTGGCAACCGGTTTGGCGGACTTCGCCACCGGTGCGATCCTCAACGTGGACGGCGGTTCGAGCTTGGGCGTGCGGGCGTAGCGTCCATGACTCATTCCGTTTGGGCTTGGGTTGAAACCGAGCAAGGGCTGGTCAAAGAGTCTTCTCTTGAAGTGTTGGGGGAGGCTCGGCGACTGGCTGATCAGTTCGGAATTTCGGTAGTCGCTGTTTGCGTGGCGGGTATGGCTCCGGCCGAGTCGCTGGGGCCGCGTGGCGCAGACATTGAGCTAATGGTCCTAGGCCCTGAGTTTGACGGCTTCACGGTTGAGGGGTCGCTGGAGGCCGCAGCGGCGGCAATTCGGGACTACCCGCCGCAGGCGGTGCTCCTCGCGGCGAGTGCGCGTGGGTCTGCGCTGGCCCCGCGCCTCGCCGCGCATTTCGGGTGGGGTTATGCGCCGCACAGTGTCATGTTTGAGGGCGAGGTATCCAAGGGTTTGGGGGTACGCCAGTCCGTCATGGGCGGCAAGGCTGATGGGTTGCTCAGCTTCGAGCCGGGGGCGACGGTGGTGGTCACATTCCCGCCGGGCTTGATTGGGTTGGACCCGCCGGAGCCGCGCCGCGCCAGCGAGCGGGTGGTTTTAGCTATGCCCGATGCCGTCCATCTCGCCG
>JAITJY010000307.1 GCA_031278675.1 Bifidobacteriaceae bacterium | reverse complement strand
CGTGATGGGGGAAAGTGGTACCGGACATAACGCCCAGCGCAACGCGCTGACCTGCGCAGATGGGTCACTCTCGCGTTAGCTTCCCAGCCGCCTGTGCCGTCGCCGTGATGGGGGAAAGTGGTACCGGACATAACGCCCAGCGCAACGCGCTGACCTGCGCAGATGGGTCACTCTCACGTTAGGTGGGGTCGGGGGGGGACGAACTCGACTGGGGTTGCGGGGCTGGGGGCTAGGCGGCGGCGCATGACATCGACTGCGGCCGGGTTGCTGTCCACCAGCAGGAATCGGCGGCCAAGGGCGGCCGCCACCGCCCCGGTGGTGCCTGAGCCGCTGAAACAGTCCAGCACCCAATCGCCCGGCTGGCTCGAGGCCTGCACAATCCGCCGCAGCACGGCCTCAGGCTTCTGGGTGGCGTAGCCCGTCTTCTCGCGGCCAGTTGGCGAGACGATTGTGTGCCACCAAACATCGGTCGGCAGTTTGCCCCGCGCCGCCTTGTCCGCGGTGACTAAACCGGGCGCCATGTACGGCTCCCGATCGACGGCATCGGCGTTGAAAACGTAGTCTTTTGGATCTTTGACGTAGACCAAGATGTTGTCATGCTTGGCCGGCCAGCGGGACTTGGTGCGGGCGCCGTAGTCGTAGGCCCAGATGATCTCATTGAGGAAGCTGTCGCGCCCAAACAGCGCGTCTAGCAGCACTTTCGCATAGTGGACCTCGCGGTAATCGAGGTGTAAATAGAGGGTCCCGTCGCTGGCCAGGACCCGCCAGGCCTGCTCCAGCCGGGGCTCGAGAAAGCCCCAGTAGTCAGCGAAAGTGTCGTCGTAGGCGCTGACAGCCCCCTTCACCTCGTTATATGAGGCGCCCTGGAACCCCAGCCGCCGCCCGTCCGCCGCCCGCGTGGCCTTGATCGCCTGGCGCCGCTGCTGGCGGCCAGTGTTGAACGGCGGGTCGAGGTAGATGAGCCGGAACGCGCCCGTTGGCAGCGCCCGCAGGACCGGCAGGTTATCGGCCTGGACCACCAGGTTGGGGCCATCGGCGCGCCAAGGCGTCGGAGACATGCCGAGCACATTACCCTGGCCCGCGCCGCCGCGCCGCGGCGCCTGGTGATGGCGCTGGACGAGGCATGCAGCGGCGGTCGCGCTCAAACTATGTAGTCGTTTGGCGCGTCTTGCGAAATCTATGTAGTCATTGTGCGCGCCCCGGAGCACTCAAATCAGCGGTTTTCCTGCGGAAAGCGCCCGCCGGGGCGCGCGAAACGACTACATGGATTCGCCAGGGCGCGCGAAATGACTACATAGTTTGCTGAAGCTGTCGGATCGCCAGTCGGATCGCCAGTCAGGCCGCCCGCAGAGCCGCTTGCCGGGCGGCGCGACTGCGGGGTTGGCGTGGCCTTGCCGCTGGGGATGCTGAGTCCGCTCCTCGGGGTCCCCGCCCGCGGTGGTGGGCGTTTGGGTCTGGGGCGGGATCGCGGCCGGGCGAAGGCTCCGTGGGAAACTGGCAGACGGATGACAGCCCATGCGGAGCGCCTTGTTAGCATGGCCGGGCTGACTATTGCCGGGAGCGAGACTGCGGGGGGGAGCGCGCTTGCGCCATATATTGCTGACCAGCCGGCTGGACGCCCGGCACGGCGGTCTGACCGCGTCGCTGCTGCGCAAAGCGGGCGTCACAGCCCGCCGGCTGGGGCTTGCGCCAATCATCGCCACGTTCCACGACGCGCCAGCGTTTCCGCAGCTCACAGCCGAAATCCGCGAACGCTACAAGCTGCCGCCGGAGGTCAGCTTCGCCAACATCAACCACCACTACCGGGACTTGCCGGGACCGCCTGGGGTGCCGCCGGGCCAGGAGGTGATGGCCCGCTTCTGCGCAGATCTTCCGCCTCACGAGGTCATCCACATGCCCGGTGCCGTCCACTCGCCCTACGCCGCCACCGTCAGCGTCGAGGGACAGCCGGTCAGGCGGTTCTGGTTTCGCCGCGACGGGACGGTCTACCAGATCCGCGACCTGGCCCCAAGCGCTGGCAAAGCCGGGTGCGGCCCGGCTGGAGCGGGCGGCCAGCGGGGTGGTGCTGGGAGGCGGGCGGACGGCACCGGGCATGAAGTGGTCCTTGATCCGTTGACGAAAGCTGAACAGCGCTTCCGCACAGTGGACGGCTTTCGACGCCACTTCATGAACGAACTGTGCCAGCCGCCGGTCACCTACCTGGTCTGCGAGGCGCGCGGGCTGGACGGGGCGCTGCTGGGGCTGGAGAACCGCTGGGCGCGGAAGATTTTTGTGTTCCACTCGATTCACACGCGGCCGGGCTCTGACGTGCTGCGATCCGGCAACCGCAGTCTGCTGCGCAACCTGGAGCAGGCCGACGCCCTGGTGGTGCTGACGCAGGCGCAGCGTTTGGACATTGCGCGGCGGTTTGGGCGGGCGGAGCGAATCCACGTCATCCCGCACGCCATCGAACCAGGCACGCCGGGCGCCGCGGGCGCCGCGGGCGCGGCAGACGCGCCGGGCGCGGCGGGCGTGGCCCAACCGGAGCGCGCGCCGGGCGCGGCGGGCGTGGCGGGCGCGGCAAGCATGTCGGGTTTGGTGGGCGCGGCGGGCGTGGTGGGCGTGGCCCAATCGGAGCGCGCGCCGGGCGCTGCGGACGTTGCGGGCGCGCCGGGCGTGGCGGGCATGTCGGGCGTGGCGGGCGCTGCGGACGCGGCGGGCGCGGCAGGCATG
>JAITJY010000300.1 GCA_031278675.1 Bifidobacteriaceae bacterium | reverse complement strand
CCCTCACCTGCGTCCCAGCGCCACACCCCGCACAGCCAAGTCCAACCCGCCGAAGCCCCGCCAAGCCACTACACCCTCAAATGCGAAGAGCCGCTTTCGTGAGGTTGGCGTCTTTGCTGGTGACGATCACCACGTCAGTCCAGAAATCCTTGCCGTCTGGCTCTGGCCGGTTGTGTTGCTTGAGGCGTTCGCGGATAACGTCTGCCTCGCCCACATAAGCTTGGTCATCACCCAGCAGAATGTAGACGCCCGTGCGCTTGGCCTCCTCACGCTGCCACAGTTCCCTCAAGTCCGAGCGCTGAGCGGCCATGACGTGCCCTGTCCAGTTCATAATCTCGGCAGTGCGAAGTCCGCCAACGGTGCCGTCCACCAGGAATAGTCTCACCGATTTGCCAACTTTCACAGCTTCTCCTTTCTAGTCACGTCTGGCCACCACTTCTTGGGCCACAACTGTGTCGTGGGCGCCGATCGGCGTTCCGTTGGCAGCCAGTTCGGCGCGGACGCGGCTGGCTTGCTCGGCGGCTGGCCGGTCGAACCCCGCCACCTGGACTACCGTCAGCAAGAAGTTCACCGCCCGGCGCGATGCCGCCGGGTCGGAGGACCGCAGCGAGCCGTGCTCTAGCTCGGCCACGCTGGTGGAAGACACCGCCAGGCTGCCCTCAGCGGCGGTGATCCGCACCCAATCGGGCCGGGAACTGCGGCGTCGCCGCTCGATGGCGGTGTCCGTTTCCAGCAAATACGCGGCGCTCACCACCAGGGGCGCTCCTCGGCCGGCAGTTGCTCGCGGTGCTCGCCGAAGTCGGCTGCGGCCCTGGGGCCCCGCTCGTACCAGTCCCGCAAGCTCGCATGCGGCGAGGCGGCCGGGTAAACGGCGGACTTCAGCGGCGCTATCCGGGCGACGGGCCGCCCGTGCCGGGTCAGAACCGTCTCCCGGCCTTCCTCCGCTCCAGCCACCAGCCGCGACAGGTGGGTCTTGGCGTCGTAGATGGTCGATAGCGCAAGTGCGGGATTCACCATCCCAGACTAGATAACTAGTTAGATCTGGTCACGCTGGCTGGCTGTCGGCGCAACCACCGGCGAGCGGGTTGGCCGCGACGGCGGGGAAATCGACTGCGATCATCTGCCACAGGACTTGGTCGTCGACGGCGCCGTAAGGAGAAGTGGTCCCGGCCGGCGGGGTCAGGGGCGGCGTGCCGCGCCCGCGGCGGAACTGCCGGGGCCAGCCGGCCCGGCGTCCGGAGGTTTGGCCCGGGCGCCCCGGAATCGCCCCGGAAATGGACCGCCGCGAACCGGTTCGGCCCGGAGGCATCCGGAGCCGGCCGGGCCCAGCGAAGAGGTCGTGGGTTCAAGTCCTGCCCCCCGACATCGCGGAAGAGTGATGTTGATCAGCGGTTTCACCGGTGGTCAAGGCCGCCGCCCCTCGCCGTGGCCGTGCGTTGGAATGAGGCGCAGGAGCCCGAGATCGGCCCAACTCATCCGCTACGAACGCCTGATCGGGAGACGCACGGGAAAGGGTAGACGGCGGGATACTTGACGTTGTCGCCCTTGACCGCAGGTCGCACGCTCCCGCGAACGGCGCCGGGCGTGGCAGTCGATTCCTTCGGCGGTCAGCGGCGGCTGCCCGCTTCGCCAGGTTTCAGGAAAGGAGGCCCGATGGCCGATGACGTCTCCCCGGCCGCGCTGCGTCCCGGCACGCGAGTGCGCGGCGTCGTCCCAGGTCAGGTTGTGACGTTGGTCTCGGTGTTCGCCGTCAGCGACGGTGTGACCGAGGTGTCCTATCGGGACGAGGACGGCCGGCTGGCCGAACGGGTCCTGACCGGCGCTGACGCGGCGAGCCTCGAAGTGGTGGCGGCCGCGGACGCCGGTCCGGCGTTCGACGCCGATCCGGATGAGTTCCGTTTGGCGGCTGAGGCTTTGCGCATCAAATACGCCGCATTGTATGACCCGATGGTCGCGGTCAACTCTTCGGATGTGGAGCCGTTGCCGCATCAGATCAGAGCCGTTTATGAGGAACTGCTCCCACGGGTGCCGTTGCGTTACCTGTTGGCGGACGATCCGGGCGCGGGCAAGACGATCATGGCCGGCCTGTATCTCAAGGAGTTGATCCTCCGTTCGGATTGTGAGCGGGCGATCATTGTCGCGCCTGGCGGGTTGGTGGAACAGTGGCGCGAGGAGTTGGCCACCAAGTTCGACCTGCGTTTCGAGGTGTGGGGTCAGCACATGGTGGACGAGGCGAACGGGCGCAACACCTTCGCCGAGCACCCGTATTTGATCTGCCGGATGGACCAGCTTTCCCGCCGTGAGGACCTGATGGAGCAACTGGCCGACGTGAACTGGGATGTCGCCGTCGTCGACGAGGCTCACCGCATGTCCGCCCACTATTGGGGTGGCGAGGTGGATGAGACCAAACGGTTCAAGCTGGGCCGGCTCCTGTCTGAGACGGCGCAGAATCTCCTGCTGATGACGGCCACCCCGCACGCCGGCAAGGAGGACGATTTCCAGCTATTCATGTCGTTGTTGGACAAGGACCGTTTCGAGGGCCAGTTCCGCGAGGGCGTCCACCACACCGACACAGCCGGGTTGATGCGCCGCATGGTCAAGGAAGACCTGTTGACGTTTGAGGGCAAGCCGTTGTTCCCGGAGCGGCGCGCCTACACCGTCATGTATCCGTTGTCCGATGCCGAGCGGGACCTTTATGAGCAGGTCACCGACTATGTGCGCACCCAGATGGGCAAGGCCGACGAGATCGCCCGCAGTGGCGACGCCAAGCGCGGCCGGAACATCGGGTTCGCGTTGACGATCCTGCAACGCCGGTTGGCGTCCAGTCCCGAGGCGATCTGGCGCTCGTTGGAGCGTCGCCAGGACCGGCTGCGTGACCGCCTGGTCCAGACCGAGCGCGGCGACGCCTGGCCGGCGGGCGCGGCGGACGGCATCGTGCAAGGGCTGGACTTGGACGCTTACGACGATGTGGACGGCGACCTGTCGGAGGAGCAACGTGAGACTGTGGCCGAACAGGTCGTGGACCTGGCCACGGCGGCTTTGACGGTCGAGGAGCTGCGGTTGGAGATCGCCGTCCTGGACGACTTGATCGGGACGGCCCGGCGGGTGCGGAACCTCGACGAGGACAAGAAATGGGTGGAGCTGCGGTCTATTCTGCAAGAGCAGGTGCTGCGGGACGACGGGTCGGGTTCCCCGAGGAAGATCATCATTTTCACCGAGCACCGCGACACCTTGAATTATCTGCACGGCAAAATCAGTCAGTATTTGGGCCGTCGGGAGGCTGTGGTGACGATCCATGGTGGGACGCCACGTGAAGTCCGGAAGCAGATCAGGGAGCAGTTCACCGAGGCGCCCGACACGATTGTGTTGCTGGCGACCGACGCTGCTGGCGAGGGTTTGAACCTCCAACGGGCGCATCTGATGGTGAATTACGACTTGCCGTGGAACCCGAATCGGATCGAGCAGAGGTTTGGCCGGATCCACCGGATTGGGCAGAGGACGGTTTGTCACTTGTGGAACATGGTGGCGGACGGCACCCGCGAGGGGGATGTGTTCCGGCGTCTGTTGGACAAGATCACGCAGATGGGGAAGGCGTTCGGCGGGAACTTGTTCAACGTCTTGGGGGAGGCGAAGGCGTTCTCCGGCGAGTCGTTGCGGACGCTGTTGGTACAGGCGATCCGCTACGGTGACCGCCCTGAGGTCAAGGCCCGTTTGGAGCAGATCATCGACGCGTCGGTGGCGGACGGGCTGGATGAGCTGCTGCGTGAGAAGGCCCTGCACCCGGAGATGTATCCGGCGCTGGATTTGGCTGAGGTCCGCCGCGTGATAGAAGGTGCTCGGGAACGCAAACTCCAGCCGGGTTACATCAAGGCGTTCTTTGTGCCCGCGTTCGAGCGGTTGGGCGGCCGGCTTCGGGCGCGTGAGACAGGGCGCTGGCAAGTCACGCGCGTGCCGCCGCGGGTGCAGGAGCAGGCTCGCCGGTTGAACCGCTGGCTGCCCGTCCCGGATCAGTACGAGCGAATCACGTTCGACACTCGGTTCATGCGAGCCCGCCGGACGCCCGCCGGCGCAGCCAAACCGGCGGCGGGATTTGAGGGTCTTGAGAGGCGAGGCGATGACGCGGCCGGACAAGTCCGGTTCGCGGGCGGCGTTGACGCTGCGTTGATGGCGCCCGGCCATCCGTTGTTGCAGGCCGTGATCGAGTTGACCATCGCTGACCTGGCTGGGGCGCTGCGCGCCGGGACTGTCTTTGTGGACCGGCGCGAGAACCAGGCTCCTTCGCCGAGCTTGCTGGCCGCTGTGGAGCAGAAAATTGTCAACGGCCCCGGCCGCCACACCGTGTCTCACCACTTCGATTACGTGCAGCTTGGCCCTGACGGCGGAGCCTTGGTCGCGTTGGCTCCGCCGTACCTCGATTACGAGTCGCCGTCGGCGGAGGAGTTGGCGGGCATCGCCAAGCTGCGCTTAGAGGCGTGGATCGCCGCGAGCGGCGAACGGGCGATCCGGGCTGAAGCCTACCGCCACGGTTTGGCGCCGCGCATGGCTGAGCTGCACATTCGGTTAGAAGCGGAGACTGCCCGCGTCCGTCGGCAGGTCTATGAGCGGCTCAACCTGGAGATCAACCATTGGGACCGCGAATACAACCGGTTGGCCGATGCCGAACGCCGCGGCAAGCCCGGCAGAGTCCGCTCCGAGACCGCTCACGTGAGAGCCAGGGCGCTGGAGAAACGGTTGGAGGCCCGGCTGGAGGAACTCGACCAAGCTGTCCAGTTGGCCCCGCTGCCCGCCCACGTCCGAGGTCTTGCGTTGGTTGTCCCCAGTCGCTTGCTCGTTCCCGCGGACGAGGCGGCGGCGGTCGCCCAGCATGCCAAGCAGACGGACGCCGTCGAGCGTCGCGCTGTCGATCTGGTGCTCGCCGCGGAGCGCGCCCTGGGCCGTGTCCCCGAGGAGCAGCCCCACGGCCACCCCGGCTACGACGTGCGCTCGACCGACTCCGCAGGCCGCGTCTTCTTCATCGAGGTGAAGGGCCGCATCCGGGGCGCCACGACCTTCGAGATCACCGCCAACGAGGTGGCGTGCGCGCAAACGCACGGCGAACGGCATCGTCTGGCGATGGTGCGGGTCTCACCTGACGGCCCGGCCCAAGACGAACTGCGTTACCTGGTCGACCCGTTCGCCGCTTTCCAAACCAACCCCCAGGTCCGCTCCTACAACCTGAACTGGACCGCCTACTGGCCCGAAGGAGGCCCCCCGCGGTGACAACGAGCTACGAGCCGTTCCCGGCGTTTGCGGATTGGAGCCAGGCCTTCAATCCTGCGGTCGTCGACCGCTATGCCGCCAGGCTTAGCGACGTGCGGCGTGCCGCGCCGGGCGGCGCGCTGGACCGCGCCAGGGACGTCGCCCTCCGGTCAGCGGCGGTTGACAGCGGGGCAATTGAGGGCCTGTACACCACCGACCGGGGATTCACCAAGACGGTGGCC
>JAITJY010000297.1 GCA_031278675.1 Bifidobacteriaceae bacterium | reverse complement strand
CAGGATGCAGATTGGCGACCGCCGTCCCTGAAGTGGTCGCCACAGCGGCGATCCGCCCCGACCCAGTGGCCAGGCCCAGGGCCAAGAACCCCGCAACGCGTTCGTCCGGCCGGACCACGCTCACCAACCGGCCGCTCGCCTCGGCCTGAGCAGCGGCATAGACCAGCGGCGCGTTCCTCGAACCGGGCGCCAGCACCAAGTGGCGCACTCCGCCCTCAATCAAACCGGTAACCAGCGCCTGCGCGGCCGCCACCGCACCGCTCACGCGCCACCCCTTCCCCCGGCCGGGACCCCCGCCCAACCCGCCAGCGTCCCACGACCACCACACGCAGGGCTCTGACCAGGGCAAATCCTCAACTCAGGGACCGCTCCCGTCCGGAATAGGCTCACAGGGCGCCCGCCTTGTCCACGAGGCGCGCCACCACATCGCGGCGCTCCAGCCACGCCGCACGCACCGGAGGCGGCGCTGCCCAACGCTCCAACAACGCCGGACTGGGGATGGCGGGGCGGACGGGCAAGACGGCATCGGACACCAATAATCCCTCTGCCACCACGTCGCCCGCCAACAGCGGCAGCGTGCCCAAGCCGCAAGCGTAATCAAGGCGCGGCAACGCCGCCGCCAACGCCACCCCCATCGCGAGGCCCACCGAAGTCTCGACCGCCGAGGACACCACAACCGGCAACTCCAACGCCTCCGCCAGCGCCAGGCAGGCACGCACCCCACCCAACGGCTGGACCTTCAGGACAGCAATATCTGCGGCGGCGAGCCGCTTGACCGCGAGGCCATCCCCGGAGCGGCGGATCGACTCGTCGGCGGCGATCGGCACCGCGACCCGGCGGCGCACCTCGGCCAGGCCCGCAACGCCAGCGCAAGGCTGCTCCGCATATTCCAGGCCGCGAGCCGCCTTATCCAAGGCCCGGATGCGCGCCACGGCCTCATCAGTGTCCCACGCACCGTTGGCGTCGATCCTGATGCGGCCGCCAGGCCCTAAGGCCGCACGCACCGCAGCCACCCGGTCGGTTTCCTCAGCGACGGACTGGCCTGGCTCCGCCACCTTCACCTTCGCCGTTGCGAGCGAGTTGCCCGGTTCGCTCACAGCCGCCCTGACCAGCGCTTCTGCCTGGGGCGCCGGCAGCGCCGGGACCGTGATATTGACCGGCACAGCCTGACGCACCGGCTCCGGGAAGCCCTCCTGCGCAGCCTCTTGGGCCGCCCTCCACCAGGGCGCAGCCACCGCAGGCGGATATTCTTCGAACGGACTGAACTCCGCCCAGCCCGCTGGGCCCTCGAACACCATGCCGCGGCGCCGCTCAATCGACCGGAAACGCACAGTCAACGGGATGTCGAAGACGAACGTCACACCTTCCACCCTATTAGGCTCTATACGCATGACCAATCTGCCCGCGCTCGTCTCGGATGGATTCACGCCCGAATTGTGGCGCGACATCCCCGGTTTTACCGGCCTCACGGACATCACCTACCACCGCGGCGTGGACCGCGATCCGCCCGCCACCGACCAACCCTGGGTGCGGATCGCCTTCAACCGGCCCGAAGTGCGCAACGCGTTCAACCCGCACACCGTCGACGAGTTGATCGCCGTCCTGCGCCACGCTGCCGCCAGCCCCGACGTGGTGGCAGTGCTCCTCGCTGGCAATGGACCCAGCCCGCGCGACGGCGGTTACGCCTTCTGCTCCGGCGGCGACCAGCGCTTCCGCGGCGCCACCGGCTACTACTACAGCGCCCAGTCCCGCTCGCCCGCTCCCACCAGCAGCGCCGCCCCCACCACCGATGCCGCTCCCCAGTCGGCCCCAGCCCCTCCGCCCGGTGCGCAGTGCGGCTCCGCCCCCGGCCCAACCGCCCTCGGGGACGATGACGCACCCACCCCCGACCAGCCCGCCCACCAAGACCAGTCGGCGCCAGCGCCACCCGAGGCGGGCCCAACGCCAGCGGGGGCGGCGGGGGGAGAGGACGAGACGGCATCGTCCGCAGGGACAACCCCCGGAACTGGACGTTTGCACATTATCGAGGCCCAGCACCTGATCCGGACCATGCCACAAGCGGTAATTGCGGTCGTGGACGGGTGGGCGGCTGGCGGGGGCCATTCGCTGCACGTGGTCGCGGACCTGACGGTGGCGTGCCGACGCCACGGGCTGTTCAAGCAGACGGACGCGACGGTCGGATCGTTCGACGCGGGCTACGGATCGGCGCTGTTGGCGCGGCAAGTCGGCCAGAAACGGGCCCGCGAGATCTTCTTCCTAGCCGAGCCGTACACCGCCGAACAAGCCGAGGCGTGGGGGGCCGTCAACCGGGCCGTTGACCACGAGGCGGTCGAGTCCACCGCCATCGAATGGGCCAGCCGGATCGCCGCCCAATCGCCGCAAGCCATCCGCTTCCTCAAGTTCGCGTTCAACCTCGCAGATGACGGCCTTGCCGGCCAGCAGGTCTTCGCCGCCGAGGCCACCCGCCTAGCCTATGGGACCGCCGAAGGCGCGGAGGGCCGCGACGCGTTCCTTGAGCGCCGCGACCCGCGTTGGGCGCCGTTCCGCAACCAGATCCTGTGAGCCATCCGCCGGGCGCTTGACGCCGCGTCGCCCCGCCGCCGAACCTACACCGCTGGGCCGTTGGTCGATGCCGACCCCCCAGTTACGCTCCACCCCCCGCCCGGACGCCGCGGCCCGCCGCCGCCGGCCGCGCCCCAGTTGGACGATGCCGACCCCCCAGTTACGCTCCACCCTCCGCCCGGACGCCCCGGCCCGCCGCCGCCGGCCGCGTCGCCCCGCCGCCGGTCAGGACGCAGTCACCGTCCAAGAGCCGCCATCGGCGGGCACCAATTCGATCCAGGTCTGACCGACCGTCAGCCGCACATCTGACCCGTCTGCGGTGCGCAGGGCCACAGGAGCGGCGACACTCTCCTTGGACCAGGTAACTTCGATCGCTTTGCCGCCGGCGGCGACCAGGCCGCGCCCGCTGCCCACAATCTTGGTGTCCGGGATGGGGCTGCCGGCGGCATCTGTGCCGCTGGCATTGACCACAGGAACGGCGAGGATCACGACATTCGCCGCAGACAGACGCACCCCGGAGGCACTGTGCGAGGCGTTGCCCCGCTCGGAGCGCAGATACAACCGCGATTCTGGCTGGAAGGTCCAGCCGGGAGCAGCCACCGCCGAGATGACCACGTCAATTTGGGTCGCGTCGGTTCCTTCAGCGAAGGCGGTCGCTGCGGCCGGAGACGCGGCGAAATGGAACTCCCCGAGCGGCAGCGCCTTGTGGGATGGGTCGGCCTGCTCCCAAATCTCGGCCGGGCGGACATAGAGATTGTGAGGCATCGAGCGGTCCCCAGACCGGAAAAATCCCTTGTAATCCTCGGTCAGCACCTGGAGTTCGGCGTCCGTCGCCTCCCGCAGAAAGCGGTCTTGACCACCCGAAGCGACCAGGATGCCCCGCACTGCTCCCAAAATGGGCCCATCCATTGGGCGCACCGACCGGACCGGCCCAACCACTTCGGGGACCATCGAGTTGTAGACCGCAATGAACCGAGTCTCCCCGCCTTCGATCATCTCTTCCCAGACCAGATCGGCCTGCTCGAGCCCGGTTTGCGGGCGAGCCGGCCGCTCGTTGTCCACCTTGATAGAGACTGCCGCGCGCTCGACCACATCCCCGACCTCGCCGCTCAAAGGCCAGGTCGGAGGCACTTCCGGCGGCGCTTGTTTGACCTGTGCCCGGTGGGCAGTTTGGGTCGCGGTAGGCGCCAGGCTGCCGCCCCCGCACGCCACCACCCCGCCCAGGGTCAGCGCAGCCACGCAGCTAGCCACCAGCGCGCGGCCGACACCGACACGCATCTTGCCTCCTTGAGCGGTTTCAACGGATTACCAGCCCACCATAGGCGCTCCCCGCCGGCCTCGCACGCATGGTGGGCCGGTGTGGCCCACATAATCCGCCCGCCCCAGCCCCGCACTGCGTAGGCTGAGGCCATGGACACAGCGGCCCTGCTACGGCGTTTGGAGGCAGCGTTGTCCGGCGGCCCGCCCTTCCTAGCGCACGATGCCGACCGCCCCGCCCCCCGCCCCGCCCCCCCCCCGCCCCCCGGGGGCCAGGCCGGCGCCTGGTTGGCTCTGCCCGTGGGCACCGCAGTCGCGGTGCCCACCTCCGGTTCGACCGGTGAGCCGCAGTGGGTTGCCCTGAGCGCCGACGCACTCGAAGCTGGCGCACGCCTCAGCGCCGCTCGGCTCGGCGGCACCGGGAACTGGCTACTGGCACTCCCCCCGACTCACATCGCTGGCATAAATGTGCTGGTCAGAGCGTTGTTCGCGGGCCGCGCGGTGGTGGGCGTGCCGCCGGGGCCATTCACCCCGGAGGCCTTCGCCGCAGCGGCGGCCAAGCTCCCGGCTGGGCCAAACTTCACCGCCCTGGTACCCACCCAACTGCGACGCATACTGGATGGCGGGGGGGACGGCATCGGGCATCTGAGGGACTTTGTGGCTGTCCTAGTGGGCGGGGCGGGCCTGGATGCGGCGCTGCGGGCGCGGGCCGAGGCGGCCGGGGTGCGGCTCGTGGCGACCTACGGGATGGCCGAGACCTGCGGCGGCTGCGTCTACGACGGGCAACCGTTGGACTCGGTCGCGGTGGCGCTGAGCGGGGACGGCGTGATTGAACTGAGCAGCCCAACTCTGGCGCTGGGCTACGCTAACGCCGCCCCGGGGGCGGCGGGCGCGGCGGGGGGCGGGCCGGGCCAGAGGCCGCTGGG
>JAITJY010000247.1 GCA_031278675.1 Bifidobacteriaceae bacterium | reverse complement strand
GCACTGGGCTTGGTTGGGCAGGAGATAAATTGAAACACTCGCCACCGGAAAGGAGATAAATTGAAACACTCGACGCCGCAGACAGCGCCAGGCGCGGGCCGACTTTGCTCAAGGCCCTGGGGCTCCGGGCGCGTGGGCAGCGTGGGCCGCTACCAGGGCGCTACCGGTGCGCCCCTATTGTTCAACCAACGAATCGGGATAAGCGGTGACAGACAAGAAGCGGGCCGGGAGACGCACCAGTTCGACGGGGCCGTGCGGCCCCTCACCGTCCAACTGGAGGGCATCGCCGGGGCGCAATGTGTAAGTGTCCTCGCCGTGGGCATAAACCATGGTGCCCTCCAACATGTAAAGCAGTTCCGTGCCGGCGTGCTGGAACATCGGGAAGACCTCGGAGGAATCGTCCAGCGTGACCAGCACCGCCTCCATCCGCTTGTGCGGGCCGCGCAACGAGCCCAACAACTCGTACAAATGCCCCTGGCGTGAGCCGCGCCGGATGATCTTGCCGCCGTGCCCCGCAGGCACAAACACCGCCTCCGATTCGACCGCAACCCCCCGGAACAAACTGGTCACGGGTACGCCGAAGCCCTTGGCCAAGGCCGCGACCGTCGCCAGCGAGCAGGAGGTTTGGGCGTTTTCGATCTTCGAGAGCATCGCTTTCGAGATCCCGCACCGTTCCGCCGCCGCGCCTATGGTCAGGCCCTGCGCCTGGCGCGCGGCCCGCACCTGAGCGCCGATCGCGGCCTTCAGTTCCTCGTGCAAAGCATCAGTCGACGCAGGTGGCGCATGCCGTTCCTCACTCCCGGCCGCAATCAGGTCACTTGGTTCGCTCACCCGCCCATGATAGGCCGGTTGAACCGCGCACGATGCCGCCCCACACCCGAAGGGCCCCCGCCGCCTTGCGCTCCCAGGAGGGCCGTCCGCCCTGGGACCGGGCGTGGCCGGGCGAAGGGCCACTCGGGAGCGGCGCGGGGGCGAAACCCTCCGGCCGGGCACCGAACAACCCAACAGCGCCCGGACCGGAGGGCGGCTAGTCCCCGGCCATGGCTGGGATTTCGTAGGCGCGCTCGGCGTGGGTGGCGAGGTCGAGGCCGGCGTCCTCGTCCTCAGACTTGACGCGGATGCCCATGGTCTTCTTCAGCACCATAGCAATCACCCAAGTCACGGCGAACGAGTAGGCGATCACCGCGATGGCCGCCACCGCCTGCTTGCCGAGCAGCGCCAGGCCCCCGCCGAAGAACAGGCCCGTCCCGGCGTTCGGGGCATCAGGAACGGCCAGCAGCCCAATCATCAAAGTTCCCAAGATCCCGCCGACAAAGTGAATCCCGACCACATCCAGCGAATCGTCATAGCCCAGCTTGCGCTTCCAGGTCACCGCGATAGCGCAGACCACGCCAGCCGCCAGACCGATCAGGATCGCGCCCATCCCGTCGACCGCGCCGCAGGCCGGGGTGATGGCCACCAGGCCCGCCACCATACCCGATGCCGCCCCCAGCGCCGTCGAGTGCTTGTCACGGATACGCTCAAACCCCATCCAGCCCAAGGTTGCGCCGGCGGTCGCCAGCAGCGTGTTGGTCAGGGCGACAGCGGCGTTGTTGCCAGAGGCGAGGGCCGAACCGGCGTTGAAACCGTACCAGCCGACCCAGAGCAGCCCGGCGCCCAGTAGCACCAGGGGCAGCGAGTGCGGCCGGGGCGGCCGCGCAAACGACCGCCGTTGGCCCAACACCAAGACCAACGCGAGCGCACCGGCGCCAGAGTTGATGTGGACTGCGGTGCCCCCCGCGAAGTCGATCGCTTGGAGCTGGTTGGCGATCCAGCCCCCGACATAGCCGGTGTCAGGATTATCGAAGGAGAACACCCAGTGGCAGACCGGTGCGTAAACCAGCACCGACCAGAGCCCTGCGAACACCATCCAGGCCCCGAACTTCATCCGGTCAGCCGCGCCTCCGGCAATGATCCCCGTGGTCAGGGCACAAAAGATGCCCATAAACCCGGCTAGGAGCATGGGCGGCAGGCCGTTGGGGTCCTCCACCAGCATTCCTCGCAGTCCTAGGTATTCGGTCACGTTGCCGAGCAGACCTGCCCCGCCATAAGAATCGCCGAAGGCGATCGAGTAACCGACCAGCGACCATGCGACCATCACGACGCAAAACCCGCCCATCACCATCATCAACATGTTCAAACTAGTTTTGAACCCGGTCATCCCACCGTAGTAGAAAGCCAATCCGGGCATCATGAGCGTCACGAGTGCGGTGCTGGTCAGAATCCAAGCAGTATCGCCAGCCAGTATTCCGGCGTCCATGGACGTCCCTCCTTCAAAAATGCAACGGGGTCCGCGACCGGGCCGTCGATGCGGCCTGGGCGGACCTATCGGTCAGGGGTAAACATAAGGACTCCCGCGATACATATCTTCCCCAGGGAAACCACACTCTACGAAAACTCCGGCGCACCGCCGTGTAAAACTAGCGTTTCCATGAGGTAAATTACGACAAATAGCCGTAACACGAATGGTCTAGCCTCTAGGCTATAGTCCACTCACAGGACACATAGTTACCGACTAGTAGACTCAGCTACAGACCCTAGGAGCGCACCGTGACCTCAGTCATTACGCCCGTAACCGACCAACTGACCCTGAGCGGGCTCGCCCGCCGCGACGGCATCGAGTTCATCATGGCCACCTTCACCACCATGACGGGCCGCCCCTGCTCCAAGCTGGTGCCCATCTGCGCCGCGCCTGACCTCGAAGCCGGCCGGATGGGTTTCGCCGGCTTCGCCGCCGGTGCCATTGGCCAAGAACCCGGCGACGGCGATCTGGTGGTCATCCCGGACCTCACCTCATATACGCCGCTCCATTTCATCAAGCGCGGTCTGGCCCTGGTCCACTGCGACCCGCAACTGAACGGCCACCCGCACCCGTTTGCGCCGCGCCAGATTCTCCGCGCCCAGGTGGCGCGGGCCGCCGCGCTCGGCTTCGATCTCCAAGTTGGCGCCGAGATCGAATACTTCCTGGTTGAAAAGGGCCAGGGCTGGGAGATCGCCGTCGCCGACCAGACCGACACCGCCCTCCAGCCGTGTTACGACGCCCGGGGCCTGATCCGTCAGTTCGACCACCTGACGGACGTCTCGCGAGCCATGGAATCGCTCGGTTGGCAGCCCTACGCCTCAGATCACGAGGACGCCAACGGCCAGTTCGAGCAGAACTTCGCCTACGACCGCGCCCTGGTCACGGCGGACCGGGTGATCACCGCGCGTTACATCATCCGCATGCTGGCGGAAAAGCGCGGCATGACCGCCACCTTCATGCCCAAGCCGTTTATGGACCGGACGGGCAACGGCCTGCACATGCACATGTCGCTGTGGGACCGGGCGGGCGCCAACGCTTTTCGCGGCGTCGGTGGGCCGGACAATCCCTACGCACTCTCAGACCAGGCGCTCGGCTACGTGGCCGGCTTGTTGGACCACGCCCCCGGCTTGATGGCGGTACTCAACCCCACCGTTAACTCTTACAAGCGAACGGCGGCCCTCTCGACGGCATCGGGCGCAACTTGGACGCCGCGCTATGCCAGTTACGGCGGCGACGACAGGGGTGTCATGGTGCGCGTGCCGGACAATAACCGCGTCGAGATCCGCGTGGGCGACGGCTCGGCGTGCTCCTACTTGGCGATGGCCGCGTGCCTTGGGGCCGGGCTGGACGGGATTGGGCGCGGCTTGCACCCCGGCCCGGCGGGCGCCGACCACCACGCGGGGCGCCCAGCGTTGGCGCGCACGCTGCTGGATGCGGTGGAGGCATTTGAGGACGATGCCGTGGTCCGCGCCGTGTTCGACTCGGTTGACCCAGCGGCCCAGGTTTCGCAGTATTACGGCACGTTGAAGCGGAATGAGTTCTACGCCTGGCATGACGCGATTTCTACCTGGGAAATCGAACGCTACTTGACGGCGTAGTTTCTCTACAGTAGTCTTTGATTCACACTACGAAACCACGACCCTAGTCATCAAGGAGGCGAACAAGATGTGCGGCATCGCTGGACTGCACTTCCACGACCCGGCGCTCTACCCGCGACTGGGCGAACTGCTCGGCGGGATGCTCCGCCAGGCCGCAGGGCGCGGCAACGACTCAGCCGGGGTTGGGCTGTACGCCGATCCCGCCTCACTGCCGCCCGGCCAAGCGACCATCTGCTTACTGCCCGGCGGCCCTCCAGCCGGCGGTCAAGGCGATCCCGGCCGCCTGGTGGCGGCCGCAGACCCGGCCCTCGGCGAAGTCACCGCAAGCTGGTTCGGCCAATCCCTGGTGCTGACCGCCCAGGCGCCGCCAGACCAACTCGAAGCGGCCGCACTCCTCGCCCTGCCCGGGGCCGTAGTGATCTCGCGGGGCCAAACCCTGACAGTCCTCAAGGGCACGGGAGCCCCGGAGGAGCTAGCCACCGACTGGCGCCTCGCTGATCGAGGCGGCTGGCAGGGAGTGGCCCACACCCGGATGGCGACCGAATCAGCCGTCACCCCCGCCGGGTCGCATCCGTTTTCTGTCGGATCGGATCAGTGCCTGGTCCACAACGGCTCCTT
>JAITJY010000204.1 GCA_031278675.1 Bifidobacteriaceae bacterium | reverse complement strand
CAGGTCGAACAACGCCAGCCGGTGCGGGTTGACGGCCGGGTCGAGCAGGTGCCTGGCGGCCAGCGCCTTCTCGATCTGCGGCTGACGCTCCCCCAGCCAGTCCATCGCCTCATAGGCGTCGTCGCTGGTCATCTCGTCCAGCCCGAGGTCACGGCCCATCGTGGTGTCCGCCAGCCAAGCCAGGGTGGCGAGCTTGGAGGCGGGGTGGGCGAGACGAGCAACGACCAGGGCGAGCGCCTGGTCCCGCCGAGGTCCGGCCGGCCCCAGCATCCCCGCCAGCCCGAGCTGTTGGGCCATCGCCCAGATCGCGGCGGCGTCGCCGTGGCGCGTCCCCTCGGAGACCTCCGCGTCGACCTGGCCGCCGGGCCCGGGCCGCTCGCCGCGGTTGAGGACGGCCTCCAGCGCGTCGACATCAGCGGACGGCAGGTGGGTGAGGGACGCGACGGTGCGGTGCCTGACCGCCTTGCCGTCGCGCCAGGTCTGGCGCAGCAGCGCGGACTCGTGGGCGCCCCGCGTCCCGTCCTTGTTCCGCCAACTCGACTTGACCCTGGCTACACGCAGCGGCCCCTTCGGTTCGATCATAGCTGAATACTACCACATCACAGCCTGTCTTGTCCATCCATGGCGCACGGCGTCCCTGGCAACACCTTTGGTGCGCGAAGAGCACGCCTCAGCAGGTGGGAGGCGGGATCGCGGCGTCAACGCCACGTAACATCAGTCGCGTACAAGGGCAGCACCCGCCTCAATGATCGAGACTTGTGCGACCCCGAGCAAGACGAACCTGATCAGCGAGCATTAGTGCCCACTGGTTGATCGATGTCCAGTCGCGCCGGTCCCCGTCCGGAGTCCCCAGAATGTCCATCATCAGACGTTCCCGAAGAGACAGCACCTCCCGATCAAGGTGCCCATAGAAATACCGGTGCTCGAACGACTGCTGGATACCCGTCTGAAGTCGGTGGCCCCATCCCCCCGGCAAGAAGCGCGATGGCGCGCCGAGACCCGATGAGAACACGGCAACCCGAGTTGTGGCAAGTGCAGCTGCCTGGCAGCGCAAATAGCACGTCGCCGCCGGTAGCCATTGGTTGGAATAGACCGCTGAGCCCAGGACGAGTAGGTCATAGCGCGTCGGGTCGGAAGGTGCCTCGCTCGGCTGTTCGACCTGTACTCCCATCGCCGCAAGGTCTGCGGCGATACTCTGGGCTATCTCGCTCGTGGAACCGTGCCGGGACCACGCAAACACACACACTAAGGGAACGGTCATCCCGAGGTCCGCCCGAACTGTTCGAATCGCGGGCCGCTGAGGCCCTTGGGCTTGCGGTGGCGAAGGATAACCATCGAAACCAAGACGACCAGCCCGGCCTCCCCAGCAAGGATACCCGCGGACCAGGCAGCGCCTACCAGCGGTCGCAGCGTGCGCCACCATATCAATCCCAGCGCGCAGAGGATGCCACCACCGGCGGCCGTCGTGCTGAGGGCATAGATCCAGTAGATCAACGCTACGCGCGCATGCAGTGGCCTCTGCGCACCAGTCACCCGCGACCGGACATAAGAAAAGGATGAACTCTGCAGAGACCACACTCCGAGCGAGTGCTCAAGCATCCTGTAACCGTCCAGGCCAAAGAGGGGAACCAGGTTGACGAGCACGGCCACGGCACTCATGAAAAGGTAAGCGGCGACAACCCTGTGCACCGCCGAGCCTGACGGGACGGTCTTCAACATGACCGCTCCGGCAAGCATCAGCAGCAGGTTGGCGTAGGTCCCAGCGTAAGCAGTAACCACGCGATCTCTTCTTGACCTAAAGAGGACAACGTCGTCGACGGTGCAGTAAGCTACGAATACCGGCGCGCGCCACATGATCCCCACTTCTTGGGCGTTACCACCAGCTCGTGCGCAGGCCACAGCATGGAAGAACTCGTGCACAATGACGCTCAGCGCCAGCAGGAGTGCCGCAGGAAGCGTGGTCGCAAGAGCAGTTCGCTCCGACGCCCACAACGGCACCATGGCTAGAACGAAGAAGCAAACCGACAAGCCGAAGACTGAAAGCGGGACCATCAAAGCAGGGGCGAGCATCCAAGCAAAGGCCGGCGCCGCCCTTCTTACGAGCTGCGTCAGCCACTGATTCGGCCAGCGGGCGCGGAGTAGGTTCTTGCGGCCACGCTCTGCGGCAACTCGGTTGGCGGTGGCTTCGAGCGCGCCTTGTGGCGTTCCCTCAAGCAACCCTCGGGGTCGCATCTGTTCGATGAACGCCCTCACGCGGTCTGCGGTTATCGTACACCCAAATTCGCGCTGGTATTTCGTCAGGATTTCCTCAGTCGGCAGTCTCCGCTGCAGGCAGTCAAGCAAGAATGACTCGGGTAATCCAAGCTTGTAATACATCTGAGTCACGGGATCCTTGACAAAGCGAACCGCAGAGCGGCCGGAGACTAAAGGTGGGCCCAGCGCAATCTCTGACCGCACGGCCGCTGGTGCCGCTCCCGCCCATTCGGTCATTTGGCCGCCGTCACTGTGAGTGCCTTCTCGACCAGATAAGAGAGGTAAATCTCGTCGATGATCGCCATGCCCAGCCGGTTGTTCGTCATGTGGATGTACGCGCTCACAAGTTGCGGGAAGACGGTTTCCCGACGCATTTGCTCATCTTCCGACTGCCGCTGACTGAAGTCGAACGCCCCTTGATCGATTAGCCGCTCGACAGCCTGTCGCAACTCGCGGGCGTGTCCTACGATGGATTTCTCAAACTCGGAAGGAGCTGACCGCCTTCCCGAACTCATTTCGCGGATTCGATCAACTCTGGCTAGGAGAGAGTCCGCAATAATCTCGTAGCTCTTGTCGAAAGAATCATGCTGAGAGTCAGAAGGCTCCACATATGCTGTCTCCCAAAAATCCCGATAGTTCCGGAAGAATCCGCGGACGGATTCGTCGGCATCAAGAAAAGTGTACGCAAGAACAAGCGAAAGCTGCATCGAAAGGCCGATCAGTAGCTGACGGACATGGGTACTCGTCGTCGCGACGAGATCAAGGACGATATCACTGGAACGTTCAAAGTGCCATTCCGCCAAATCGATTCCTGCTATACCACCGTATCGTCCGTACTCTGGTTCATAGGGAAGCTCAGCGATCGAATTATTGGGCCGTAGCGGCATGCGACCCTCGCTGCCGTACTTGGCATTCCAGCTTTCCTCCCCGTATTCCGCAACATGCATCCGCTTATACAGGTCATCGACATCGTCGGGAACGACTTCGTAGAGTGCCGGCCGCCGCTTCAAGAAGGTCCCCAGCGCGCTAAGGACACGCGAACGCACACGAGACTCATGACTGGATGTGGCAGGTCGGAACCTAAGTCGGAGATGCGGTCCCTCCTCCCAGTATCGGATAAAGAACCAGCGGTCAATCAGGCCGTCCGCCCGTAGCTCTGAGACCAGCGGTCTGACGCACTCCGAGAGAATCGGATTCGAGTCACTTGCGTAGAACACATGAAACGCCATCCAGCTACCGGACATCGACGCTCCTCCCCGTTGGATAGATCTCAATCAGCAACTCGGACACCCATTCCTGACCAGAGCTATCCCGCACGAGCGCCTGCTCAGGTGTCGGCAGTGCCTCTGTTAGAACCAGGCGACGGTCGGCCTCGCGCGCTAGTCTGTCCAGCAACTCCACGCAGAACCGCGATTGGAAATCAATCGGCAACGGTTTGCGGCCAACCCCAAAGGAATCGCTCTGTGGTGCCGATTCCTCCTCCCCGTCCAGCGCTGCGCGGCCTTCACGGTCGATCTGCGCGAAGACGAGGTTCGGCATACCTTGGCCCAGTCGCCACTGTTCCACCCTCAATGCATGGCAGGCATCGGATTCACGATGCCCCTGCTTGGGAAAGGCGCGACTGGCGACCTTCCAGAGTTCGCGCTGTAACACGAGCGAACCATGGACAAGGCGAGGATAGCGCACAACGTCGCGGTCGCCGAGCGGTTGCCCGGTGCCCGCCCAGTAGTCGAACTGAGCAGATCCCAGTGGACTAAAGCACAGCAGGACCTGCTGAATTTCCGGCAAAGCCATAGGCAGAAGGAACCCGAGATAGAC
Source organism: Bifidobacteriaceae bacterium (assembly GCA_031278675.1). GTDB lineage: Bacteria > Actinomycetota > Actinomycetes > Actinomycetales > WQXJ01 > JAIRTF01. The sequence continues at coordinate 6,007 of JAITJY010000204.1, read as the reverse complement.
AGGGACGACGCGCGAGCCGAGGCGGCGGGACCTCAATTCAAGGGTGTCGCTACGCGGCCGATGGCAGACAAACAGGTCCGATAGGCTGATCTGCTCGTCAAGCGGCCGCCGACTGACATCACCCGGACAGATAATCTCATGTGTCGTGACGATGGGGTGGAGATTCAGATTGGTCGTGTCGAGCCCCCCGCGAAGCTCCGCGTAGACCGTGTCGGGCGGGGCGGTTTCCGCCAACATCGAACGAACCAATGCGGTCGCGTCGGCCCCCGACTCATCCAGAGCGTGGAGGAAGCGGGAGAACATGGCGGTAGCCCCGGAATGGCTCTGGTTGACGACCCACATCGGCCTCTGGCCGCCTTCGACGATGGCCTGCACGAAGTGCGACCATGAGGATCGAAACCTCGCGCAACGGGGCATCAACGAGGCCACGCGGTCAAAGAAGTCCTCGGGAAGGCGGACTTCTCGCGCCTCCTCACCCGCACTGGCGAGCGACTCGCTGACCATTTGGCCAACCGTAGCCCGAGCGGCATCAAGCTCATCGAATTCTGGCTGCTTGAACCAGTTCTCAAGCGGTGTGAATGAGTTTGAAGGGTCCACAGAGGGCTTAGCAATCAAGCGCTCCGTGTAGGGTCCGAAGAAGTCTCGTTGATACTCGTGACAGAATTGCTCAAAGTCCTCACATTGACCTCCAACGCCATAGCGTGCAGTGAAGAAGCCAATGGCTGCTATACGGCGCGGCATGTTCATGTCAAAAGCGGGCGATATATCAGCAATTCCGGCAAGCGAACGCTCGAGGATCTCGGATACGGATCGATCCAATCGAATCTGTCGTGAGGAAATCGTGCAGTCTTCGTAGAGCACCGTTCCCGGGACCAATGAACGCGAAGCACCAACGGCATCGAATGCTTGCTCCACATATGACCGGGCGGCCCGAAGAACGCCACCCCGGTCGCGTGGCGGCGAGATGGCATACTCTTCGACAGACTTGAGATATGATCTCACGGCGTTTGCAGCAACTCGCATACTTCCGCCAGCAGCCCACAGCACCTCAGCAAATCTCTTGAGCGGACTGGGCGCGTGGAGGTCCATCTGAAAATCTGGGAGAACCAGAAAGCCGAGACGGAGCAGGTGCCCCATAAAGTCTTTCATATCCGCCTCATTCCCGTGACGAGAACCGACGATTTGGTTGAGGATATCCGAGAGCGTGCTTCCATCCCGGCAGGATTCGGTGATTCTCTGGAGGATCGGCCCGCCGGGAATAACAAACAGGTGCTCATGCACGTTATCCATGGTCACGGCCGACCCGGGATCGGCGGCGACAGCTAGCCTGCGGCGGGCGTAGCGCACACGGTCGCCAAGGGTGCTTGCTCCGGGAGCTACCTGCACCCGTTGCCGCTCTCGAAGCTGGGGATTAGCACCAATAGCGGCGGCCAGTCTCGATCCGACGGCAACGTTGGCCTGGGTGTGAGCTTGCTGGCGCAAGTCGTCGAGGATCATGTATTGACATGCGGTCTTGTCCGTTCGCAGATGTCCGAGGCCGATTGCAGTGAGTGTTGAGAATGGACTGGTTTTGAGAGTCGACCGGAGCAGCAACTCGATAAGTGTCCGCTCAATCCGGCGTGACCTCTTATCCGGCTGGCTGCTGGAACGCACGTACCTGTCCATCGTGGATTCAAGTACCTCGGACTGCAATAAGATCGCGCTCCGCAGTGAGTCGGCGTTGACCGCATGTCGGACAGCCGCCCGAGTGGACTGAGTCTCGCTTTCAAAGACCGTCGCGCCCTCAGCTAGATGGCTGTCCCGCTCCTGCCTCGCCTTCTGCCAGCACGCTAGCAGGGGCAGAACGTCATCTGGCAGTACCGAGGCGGCCCCTTCTAGGTCCCGTCTGCCAGGCATACGTCCGTTGAACACCTCGCGTCGAGTATTCACTGCGGCTCGGCGCTGCTCTCGCTGGTCGTCAGACAGCTTTGGCACGATTCGCTCAAGGGCTTGTGTAAGCTGCCCGGAAGCAGAGCGCAGTTCTTCTTGGATGCGGAGACCGGCCGTGGTCCACTGCGCGATTCGGGGTGTCCGCAGACATTTGGCCACAGTGGCGGGTTGCCCCGCTACTCGGAGAAGGAACAGCGGCGAGAGCCGCCATCGTTGAGGTGCGAGAGAAGCCGCAGTGGCCGACGCCGGCTCCCTCTCGTGAGAAGTCGTCATGCTGTCACCGTCCCTGGCGTCCTGATGCTCTGCATGTAATCCGCAGAGACTGGCCGTTCAGTGCCGATCATGATGCAAAGGAGCGTCTGCTCCGGGAGCGCCACCCCGGCAAGGCCGTCGACTGCCGTCGTGTCTACGCCGAGAACCGCTCCGGCCCCGATTCGCTCGGCCGCAGCCGCTGTGCAGACTCCTTGGCACGCCTGTCCGACGTCGATACTTGCGCGTCGGTATCCCCGTGGCCCGTAGCGGTCGAGGTAGGCGTTGAGATTCACAGAGACGGTGACTATCGCGCTGGTCTGGTCGATGCTGTAGTTCGACAGCGGATAGAGTTGTTGGAGCGCGTGAAAGTCGATCTCAGGACCAGCAACGAGCGCGCCGGACCCCGGCTCGTAGAGATAGGATCTGCGTTCCAGTCCCTCCACTTTTCCTGCGAGGACCCTTAGCCTGACCGCTGAGCCGTGGTCGAGATCATCGATCGGGCTGCGCACAATTTTGTCGGCGAGTTCGAGGGTTGCGGCGAGCGAGCGAAGTGGCAATTCCGTCGCTGCTGTCAAGAGACCGAAACTTGATCGGCGGCGAATGACCGATGCCACAACGGCTGCTTCCAAATCCGGCTGGGGCAGTACCTTCCGTTCGCCAGCCGGGTTGCTGGGAAAAGACGTCACGTCGCACTGGTCATCGGGAAGCATCGGCGGGTCGGCGATGCATGCCGCCTGTACGTGTTCAATGAGCGGGAAGGTCCTGACACGCTTTGAACGTTCACGGACGGCATGCTGCCCCAGAAGACCCCCAGAGGCGTCGCGTCGCCCGGTTGGCGCTGAGCGGGAAAGCGGCAGGACGAGAAACGGGCCGTCCGTCATGGGATCGACATCTATGATGTGGGCCACCCGGCGGTCGTCAAAGACTGTCACCGGGCGGTACGTTCTCCGGGATGCGGCGGCGACAAGGCGCCAGGTCGCAAGCAGGCAGCCGAGGTCTTGGCCGACAACGTGGTAGCAGAAGGAATTGTACTTGAAGGCGTTTTTCCAGAACCGGATCGTCGCCACGAGGAAAGCCGAAGAGTCCACGCCGACGCTTTCGCTTAGTCGTCTGGTTCGGTCCTCACGCGACAACTGGGCGAGGCTGTGGTGCGCAGTGTCGTAGTGGTAGACGCCACTGGGGAGGCCATCGGCGCTGTTGGACACCAGGTACAGCTCGCACGGATACATTCCTCCGCCCGAGGGGTAAGCCCGTGCCCAAGTTGCGAATTCGGGATACAACTTGCGGGTCGAGTCGTCATTCCAGTTCGGCTCCATCCGACGCGCGATGATGCCGTTGCACCACAGCAGATTCACGAGGTCGCCTAGCGTTGTGGTTGACGGAGTCCCGCCCCGCTGAAGGTGCTCAAGAACGGAACCCAGGGGGACCGCCCCTGGAAGCTGTGCGGCCGGCAGCGGCAGCCGCGGCACATCCTCGTAGTAAAGATGCTTCGATGGCTGGTCGTCCCAGTCCACTCTGAAGCCGCGCGGGGGAAGGGGGCGTTTCGCTCGCTCAAGGATGGCAGTCACATACGCGCGGACCAACCGGGTCGAATGGCCGCAGGTCGGCTCGGCGTCTATGTGCTCCGTCGCGGCGCGGGCTCCAACTGTCCTAGACATGGCTGCTCCTTGTATCATGGAAATGGATGCGGGCTGAGGTTGAGGGACTGATAGGAACGTGGGGCGTTGACCTGTCCGTGCTGCCTGGCCAGATAGGTTCGCGGCATCGTCAGGAGGCGCTGCCTCTCCCAACCGAAGTCGATGGGGACGAGCCCGGGCACCACGACGCACACTGTCCGAATCCCGATTTGACGCTGCTCGGCCATCGTTTGGTCGACGGCAATGGTGTCGTAGCCGAGTTTGGCAACCTGGGCAACGAGGAATTCGACCTCGTCTCGTAGGTCTGCGGATGCCGGGTGCTCCGTGTTCCATGAACCGAATACGTCGCTCATCGCCTGCGGAGTGGTCTCGCCGACCCAATGCCGCGCATGTTCAGCCATCGCGGGCAAGCCGTAAAGCAGGGCGTGGTCTTCGAGAAACTCGACATTCCTGAAGTCACGCGCCATCAGATGTACTCGGTCCAGGCGCGACCGGACACGGTGTTCGAAGCCCGGCACGTAGGATGCCACCTCACGCACAGCCGCGCACACCGCAGAGGCGGGGTCCAGAGACGAGCCACCGGCGAAGCAAAGGTACCCCAACCTGCGGTCGCGTCGAATGGCGACCGCGCCCACCGCAGGAACTCTGACGTCGAAACGGATATCAAAGCAACGAAGGTCATAGCCAAGTTGGCTGACGTTGGCACTCATCTGCGCCACGGCAGGTGACTCCACACTTGTAAGATCTATGGACGTCAACGGAAGACCCGAGTACCAGCTAAGTAGGAAGGCGTCGCGCTCCAGCAGTTCTAGGAGACCATGCATCACGGCCTCTGTCACAGTGGAGCCGGATGCGCAGCCGTTAGAGCATTCTTGTACGGAATTACGCTGGTCAGCGCGCCAGTCCAGGTAATACACGAGTTGTTCAGGGACAAGGATACTGCGGTTGTCGCGAAGGGAGAAGCCTCGGACCCATGCGACTTCGGGGTCATCGGACCATCTCACATATTCACCGTGCCTTTCGTAGAAGGAGTCGGCGTAGAGTCCGCAGTTTTCCATCTCGACGAACGGCTCGTCGAGATCGCGCGCGCGTGCCCAACGAGCAGGTGCCGCTCGGTTCCGCTGTCCCGCAAGGCGTTCCAGTCCCTCAAGTGCTCCCGTGGCTTCGCTTCGGGCATACGATTCGGCATGCCCGCTCCACCACATGTCGTGGAGCCCGTGCTTTCCCCTGACCTGAAACCATCCCGAGACTGGAGCGCTCGCGGTCGCTTCGTAGGCCCGCGTGGCTCTCGTGCCAATAACCCCGCACACAGGATTCACGAGTGCCGTGAGAGGCAACCCTAGTTGCTCTGGGCTGCGTGCACGGTCGGCTCCCGCCTCCACCGGGGTGGAAGGAAGCCCCGATATCGGTGAGTCAGGCACGGCGACGTCGCGCCCACACGACGGGCATTCGGAGTTGCGTAAGAGAGAATAGACGCTGATCGTGGGCGGGACTGTGGTGATATGCCACACGGGAACGCTAACGTCAGTGGAATCCGCCTGCACTTGGGCGGCAAGCCTCTGGACAATCTGACAGACTACGTTTCGGAGCCAGGGCACCTCACTAAACCACGCGAGGATGGTGGCACGGCTGTTATCGATCACTTCTCGTTCGACGGTAGGCAACAGCGCGAGCCGACGGACGTCCAAACAATCCGGGCACGGACCGGGGCTGCCGGATGTCGCCGCAACCACCGCCTCGGTAGGACCAAGACGCACGGTCAGAACCGTGCTGCCGACATCCAAACCGGGAACGGTAACACTGGGTCCGGCACCTTGACCGGGCCACCACCCTGCCAGAGACACCGAGCATCTGAGGCCGAGGGCCGTAACGTCGCCCGCGATGGTCGACATAGCGCTCGCGAGACCGCGCGACCATGGCGTAGCGGCCGACAATGCTTTCATCGGGATCCTCCACTTCTGGGTAGTTGTAGTTGAGTTTGGGACAAGATGGCCAACAGCCTTTGCCAGCGGACGCGAGGCAAGGTCCAAAGCGTGGAGTTACGCCCAGTTGCCGGGGCACGAAACAAAAGTGGCCGCCCAGCAGCACAGCCGTTGCCATCGATGGCGCTGAGCCGACAACTCGGCACTAGGAAAGCTGCACGCGAAAGCTCCCAAACGCGCAGTGTGGCGATGTCTAGCCCATTCGCC
>JAITJY010000202.1 GCA_031278675.1 Bifidobacteriaceae bacterium | reverse complement strand
GTTGAATGAGCGCCTCAGCCGGGACCCGGTCTTGGCTCAGGCGTACCGCCACGCGCACTGCGATTATCTGGGGCGCCGGGCGCAGCTCGGCGCCCCACCGGAGATTGCCGGTATTTCCGCTGGTGGTATGCCTGATCGGGTCAAGTGTCTGCATGCTTTGGTGGCGCATAGTCTGGCGTGCGGGCCTGGTATAAACCCGGTCGGGGACCTCACTTTGGCGGCTTTGGCGCCGCACTGGCGTCCGGACCGCTGCGCCTGCGCCGCCCCAAACCCCCCGCATCAAGCCCCGCCCGGCCCAGCCGACTCGCTGGGGACCAGCGAACCGTCCGCCGGGGCCGGGGCCCCGCCCGGCCCAGCCGACTTGCTGGGGACCAGCGAACCGTCCGCCGGGGCCGGGGCCCCGCCCGGCCCAGCCGATTCGCTGGGGCCCAGCGAACCGTCCGCCGGGGCCGGGGCCCCATCTGCCCCAGGGGGTGAGGCCGGGTGAAGACTGAATTGGTGCGGGCGGCAGCGATTGATTGCGGGACCAACTCGATCAGGCTGCTGATCGCGGATGTTGACCCGGCCGGCGGGACGCTGAGAGATGTGCGCCGGGAGATGGAGATTGTGCGGCTGGGCCAAGGAGTGGACCGGCGGGGATGGTTCACGGTGGAGGCGTTGAAACGGACTCTGGCGGCAACGGCACGCTATGGCGAGTTGTGCCGGGAAGCGGGGGTGGAGCGGCTGCGTTTTGTGGCGACATCGGCCACGCGTGACGCGGCGAACCGGAACGTTTTCTTAGATGGTGTGCGGGCGGAACTGGGGGTCGAGGCTGAGGTGGTGGATGGCCTAGAAGAGGCTCATCTGTCGTTTGCGGGGGCTCGTAGCGGGCTACCGGCTGGCTTGCCGGGCCCGTATTTGTGTGTTGATTTGGGCGGGGGTTCGACGGAATTGGTGCTGGGTCACAATAAGGCGGAGTCGGCGTTTTCGATGGATGTTGGTTGTGTGCGGTTGACGGAACGGCATCTGCGGTCTGATCCACCCACGCAGGGCGAGGTCCAGGCGGCGGCGGCGGATATTGACGCGGTGCTGGAGGCGGCTGGTCGGGTGGTCCCGTTGGGCCGGACGGGCACACTGGTCGGGCTGGCTGGTTCAATCACTACTGTGACGGCGTGCGCTCTGGGGTTGGAGCGCTACGACGCGGCCAGGATTGATGGCGCGCGGATCGGTGTGGACCAGATGCTGGCGGCTTGCCGGGAGTTGTGGGAGGCGAGCCGGGCGGTGCGGGCGCGTCTTGGGTTTATGCATCCGGGCCGGGTGGATGTGATCGGGGCTGGCGCGTTGGTGTGGTCCCGGGTCTTGACCCGGGTCCGCGCGGAGGTGGCGGCGGGCGGTGGCGCGTTGCGTGAGGTGGTCACGTCGGAGCACGACATCTTGGACGGAATTGTGCTGAGCGCGGTTGGCCCTTGGTCGTAGGCTTGTCTTGAGGCGCACCGACGCCCCCATAGCCCAATTGGCAGAGGCAACCGGCTTAAAACCGGTCTGTTGCGAGTTCGAGTCTCGCTGGGGGCACCAACGCGATCCAGCCCAACCCTAGTGTTCCGACAGGTCGACCGGTAAACCAGACCGGCAGTCAAGGGTTAGCCAGCCGTAGGACGATGCCGCCCCCCAAGCAACCAGTGGCCACCAACTCCCCCAGCGAGGCCATCCCGAGGCCCGTGCTCACCCCGTATCGTCGGCGTTCACATCAGCTCGCGCCAAAGGAGCTTCATCTGTTCTCCAGTGATGGCGCTTTCGCCGCCGTGTTGGTCCCATTCGTCGGCGGTGAGTCCGCTGACGAAACCACGTAATTCCGCGTAGGACTCGGGGTGCGAGCGGTTCTTGCGCCTCCAAACTGCCGCAGCGCGCCCCGCTGATTCGCGGGGAAGACCGATCATACGCATCCATATCGCTTCGCGGGTGTCAACACCGTAGTAGACCATTGATGGGACGTAGGCGGCATCTCCATAGTCCTTGTGGGTTGTGCCCGCCCAGGCGACCCGCTGTAACGCACCCATGCCCCAGCTAGCGTTCTGGGTCAAGAGTGAATACAGATAACTGGTGAACTCGGCGGGCTTCATTTCGCCGTTCTTGCCGGGCGCGAACCGCGCGACCATCTCCTCAATGGAAACCCCGCGGATCCAGCTACAGAGGATTTCAGCGATGCGTTCCGGGTTGAACCGACCATGGTAGTCGGAGCCGAGCTGCAGCTCGGGCAGGGAACCGAGCAGGTCTACCCTGGCGGTGAGTGGACCCAGATCACTCCCGAAAAGGTGGGCGGGTGCCCATGAAGCGGGATCTGAGATATCGGCCGTGCCTGCGGCGCGGGCCCTGAGCGCATTGATGGTCACAGTCGAGAACCCAGTGCCGTCGGCGAGCGCGACCAGGCCGGGCGTGGATCGGAGGCTGTCGAGGTAGGCTCGGCACAACGCGGCCAGGGCCGCACCCAATTCCGGGCTCTTGGCCGTCGCCTGCCTATAGACCAAGCTGTTGCGGAGAAGGTCTTCGATGTCACCCGCGGCGTCCGCCGCTCCTGAGATCCGCATGGCGTGCGCGAGGTACTGAAGGAATGGAGACAGAACCTCATGGGTGCCGAGCGTTGCGAGGGTGAAATCGCCGGAAATCCGGTCGGCTGCTGCGACAAGACTTGCCAGGCTGGATGCTACCACGCGGGCCTCCTGGCGAAAGAAGTCGGCCCAACCGTCCCGCTGGGCTTGCGTAGCTACCGGGAAGGCGACAACGCCGAGGTCTCCGTAGCGACCCCGCCCGGCCCGCCCAGCAACGTTCCAGAAGTCGGAGAAGCTCATCGTGGCGGATGCGCCTTTTGAGCGCGATTCGATGATTACGTTGTTGATCGGGAAATTGACTCCTTGAGCGAGTGTTGTTGTCCCGCAGACTGTATGTACTTGGTCGGTCAATACGAGCCGCTCAACCAGCCGCCGAGTCTCGAGCGACATGCCGGCGTGGTGATATGCGATGCCGCGCTCAAGCAGCGGAGAGAGCGGGTTGGCGGCGCCGAGTTCGTCTTCTAGGTGTGCCAAGATGGCGGCGCGCAGCGGCGACCCATCAACTGGGTCAAGCCCGTCAGCGACTTCTTGTGCGCGTTCCATTGCTGTGCCTTTGCCGGCACACAGAATCAGGGTCACGCCTGCGCGGCTGCTTAAGGCGCTGGCGGCAACCAGGGACAGCTTCTTAAGGGCCGTCGGACGCTTGACGTTCCGCTCTAAGACGATTTCCAAGCCGGGAGCAAGGTCACTGTTGTCCGCCGCCTCAATCGTCTTCAGTGCGACGTCATAGGTGCCGCGGCCGCGCTTGACTCCCTCGATGGCTGCGACGACCCGTCGGTTCGGGCGCCACCGAACCAGGATCGGGCTGCCTCCTTGTTCGCCGCCCAGCCACGCTGCTAGTTCATCCGAACTCGGCACGAACGGGGATAACAGCAAGAACCGGGCGTCAGCTCGGTCACGGCGCAAGGTCGCCAACAGCAGTTCGAGGCGCGCGCCGCGGATGCCGTCCCCAATGTTGTGCGCCTCGTCGACTATGACTTGGGAGATGTCCTCGACTGATGGGTGGCCGCTCCGGATCAGCAGGTCGAGCTTTTCTGCGGTGGTGATGAGCAGAGACGGCGGCGTCTGTAGGAGCCGGTCCTCGGTCGGGTCGATCTCGACTGCTGGGACGGCCTGCTCGACGCTGTAGCCCAACGGGCGGAAGTCGCTGGCGAACTCATCGACCACTTGATTGACTAAGGCCCGTGTTGGAACGACGTAGGCTATGGTCGAGTTCGGATTCAGCGCTAGAGTCTGCACTACGGACAGCTTCGCCAGGAGCGTCTTGCCGGCACTTGTTGGCATTTCAACTATCACCGCGCGGGCGTACGGGTCGAGTAGGTTCTCGCGCAATGCTTGCCGTTGACTGGGCCACAGTCCCAGCAGGGGGCGCTCGGAGCGAGCATCTGCGAGTTCTCTGGCAAATTCCCGCATGCGCGCCCCGAGGCCACCGAGTTGATTCCAGACGCACGCTGTAGCCATCGCGACTGCGACCGCGCAAGTCAGCCGCGCAAGACGAGCTAAGACACCATCGTTTATCCGTTGGCAAGCCTCCAGCGCCAGATCTCGATGACGCTCGAGTTCGGCAACAATCCTGTTCCTAATGCCTTCGCCGGTGGCGAGGAACTTGCCTGCCGCTGTCACTACTTGGGCGATGTGGTAGCAGGCGGCTAATTCGAGCGTTCGCCGGGTCGCGTCTCCTGCGGCTTCGTCCAGATAGTGGCTCTCCAGGTGCCGTTGTTTGACGCGCAAGCCATCCATCATCTCGATCGCGAGTCCGACATCTGCCCATCCACCCGCGCGACGGACCAACAGCACAACCGAAAGCGCTATGTCGTACAGCAGTACGTCTCTCCAAGTGGTCGGCTCACGCGGACGCGTGCGCAGGGCAGCCGCGTTGGGTAGCGCACGGGCGAGCGCGTGCTCAGCTTCGCTTGGGCGTTCCCCAAGGTAGCCGGCCACTGCTAGATGGAAAGCCACCGAGATCTCCGGCGGAAGGTAGCCTTCGTCCAGCATGGCACCGTCGGCCACGCCGTGCGCCGCCGCAGCCCTCCAGCATGAGAACGCTTCGGAGAACAGCCGTGTTCGCTCTTCGCCGGTTGATGTCAGGGCCCAGCCCTCAAGAAGGTCTGCTATGCGTGGCGCAGGGCGGCCGACTGTGCCATACACCTCGCCCTCGGGCTCGACCACGCGTTGAAGGATGGAAGCCTCTTCGGCTTCCCGGCTCATCGCGTGCGCCCCGACCGCGTCTAGGAGAGTATCAATGGTTCTCATGCTTGGCCCCTGTGTTGATCGACTCTGCTCGCTTCACGTCCGAACTGTGTTACAAGTGCCTCAAGATCATCGGTGGGCTCGCGATCACGTAGAAATCTATAACAGCATCCCCGAATTGGTCAGGGTCGTCGGCGTATGAACCGAAATCGGTCGCAGCGCAGTCCGCAGGTCATGGTAGATCCGCGCCAATCGCGAGATCCAGTCGCCGTCGCGTGCAGTCAAGATGGCCATCCGGTGGGGCGACTTACCGTGGTCTTCGACATCGAAGGCTAGGTCGGTAGTTCCGCTGCTCGTCACGCCTAAGTCCCCCGCCCACAGGGATACTCCGATCGCGCCATATCCTGAGCATAACTGTCAGCACCGACACCGAGAAGCGTCCACGCCGACCCCCGCAGCGCCGGGCCAGCCGGCTAGCCGCGTTGGGGGGAGTGCTGAGTGGGCAGTTTGGACGATGCCGTCGCCTCGGGCCAGGCGCCAAGGTGCGCTGGGGGGAGTGCTGGGTGGGCAGTTTTGGCGGTTGCGTGGCTTGCCCGAGAGGGGATTGGGGGCCGATTGGAGGGTTTCATCCGGCCGGAATGGGCTTCGGTCAAGGATTCAGCAACGGGCGACTAGGTGATAGTACGCAGTTGCCCAGGCGGAAGGCAGTGCTGACCGGTAGATTTTTTGCAGGTTCGGTCAACGCGCAGCCGCGCGCGGGTTGAACCTTGCCGGGCATTCCGCTCGGCCTTGGCGCTGGTTGCCGGGGCGTGGACGGGATGATCCAGCACTTGGGCCCGAGCCACGGCGGGATGCTCCTGCAGGTAGCGAGCCCAGGAACCAGCTAAGAGGTCGCTAACCCTAAACAGCAAAGTCGAATAGAGCAAGGAAGTCTCCCAAAATGAGTGCACACGGTTCCCATAGTTCCGCCCCTAGCACCACCCTTTCCCTGAGCGGGGCACTCCGGCGCTTGCCGGGCGTCCTGGTGCGGCCAATTGCACTGTTGACAGTAGGCGCGATCGCCCTTGGAGGGGTGACCCTTGCCCAAAGCTGGATGTCTGGCAGCAGCGCAGACGCCGTGACCCGCCAGAACGGCTGGGATGGGCACTTCGACAAGAACCTGCTGTGGTTGAAGGGAACAGGCGGCTATGAGGATTTGCGAGCCTGGACCGATCCGCAGAACTTGGTGCCCCCGGTGGCGGACAGTGAGTCGCCTATCTTGTTTGAGGCCAATGGGACCACCAACGGGACTCGCGCGGGTGGCCGTGAGACGGCGGCGGTCGGCCCAATTTTCAAGAGTGCTACCGGCAGCACCACGCGGCACATGGTTACCATTAGCTCCGGCGGCGGCACCAGCGTGTTCATTGACGCGGGCAATGGCACGGTGAATGGTTCGGACTGGGGCGACATCCCGCAATGTGGTATCGGCTCCTTGCAGGCGCAGTGGAGCGCTGAGATCAACCAACAAAACGGCTACCTTTACACGGTTGGCGCGGCCTACACTGCAGCACTGAATGGTACCGCTACCACGTGGACCGACATCAAGCCCCGGATTCTGCAGGTCAACTCGAGTAGCGGCTTTACCTGCATCGCGGCAACGTCCACCATTACCAGCGCTGTGGCAAACACCGGAATCACCGCCCAATACAACGCTATGACGAGCGCGTCTGTCTCCGGGAGTTGGGATGTCAGTTCCGACATGGCGATCGACGCCAACGGCAACCTGTACATCATGCTGACCCGCGACGCCAGCAACCACGCGCTGGCCCGCATCAACATCTCCGACTGGACCCTTGAGATTGTCAAGGGCTACCGTTCCTCCGCCACGAATTCCCGGGTTTGGGGCATGGCGTTTATGGACGGCGCGCTTTATACCGTTCATGCCAACGACAACTTTTACCGCTGGAACACGCTGTCCGACGAGGTCACGTTGTTGAACAGCAGTGCCCCTGGCGGTCCGCTGGATCTGGCCGGCGCGCAGGCCGCCCCGGTTATCGAAGGCACCATCTACAACGACAAGAATGCTAACGGGGTGATAGATCCCGGTGAAGCAGGTGTGCCGAACGTCACGGTGGAGATCTTCCAGGGCAACGCGGCCTCTGGCTCTACCACCTGGACCAAGCGGGGCGAGGCGATCACCAATGACTCCGGCAACTATTCGGCGTTGCTGAACTCGGCTTCGACCGAGTTCGTGGTCCGGGTCAAGCGCCCCAAGATCGGTAACGCGAACGCGACCCAGACTTACGCAAATGCGGGTCGCTTCTATGAGGCGGGCGGAACGAGCGGCGAGTACAACACGCTGACCCCCTATTGCACCCAAGGCGTCGGCGCTGACTATGCGGCGCAGACAACGAGCGGCACCTGCCTGGGAGCCCGGATTGATGGAATCGACGCGCTGAACACGGCGCAGGGCTCGTCCGGCAACCCGTTCTCGGCGACCGGAGGCGCGGCGATCGTCAGCAAGGTTTCCATGAACACCGACCTAGCGGTTGTTAGCGCTAACTTCGGCATCACCACGGTCGGGTCGTGGGGCGACTCGCCGCTCAGCCCAACCACAAACGCGCAGTCCGGCCCGTACGCCAACCCGAAGCGCGGCGCGGACAACTACCTCTACCTGGGCTCCACGCCCGGGCTGTACGCCGACGGTGTCAATGACAGCCAAGCCAGCGCCCACGCCACGGACGATGGCGTCGACTTCGCCCCGGTCCCAGCCAGCAACGTAGTAGAGGACGGCGCTTGGTCGCCGGTGCAAGGCGGTTTGATGGTGGCCGGTAAGAAGTACCGGCTGCGGGTGAAGGTTTCGGGCGACGCGGCGGCTGTGACGGCATCGACCGTCAGAGCGTGGATAACGTCGGTCAGTAGCTCGGGGATCCCCTCTACCACCTTCGACAAGGCCATTACCTGTACTACGCCGGATACCGGAGGCTATTCCTACTGCGATTACCAGGCGGATACGGGACTGCCCTCCAACGCCAGCGTCGCAGTCAACCTGCGGGTCCGGGTCTCTTCGGACCCGGCGGTCTCGGTCAATTCGGGCGGCCCGTCCGACCCGCAGTCGATGCCGTGGGTGCCGAAAGGCGAGGTCGAGGACTACCAGCTCGGCGTGGCCGGCGCCGTGTTGCGGGTCTTTGCCCGCACCACTGGCGGCGTGGCCGCCAACGTCCGCTTGGTGTTCGGCAACATCAGCAACGTTACGCCGTCTTATCCACGGACCGCGATTCTTACTTCGGCTCAGGGAGGCTTTGTCCCTTCGAGCCTGGGGCATGCGATCACTTCGAGGACCAGCAATGTGGTCATCACAACTGAAGGAGTTGGCGCCGTCGGCGACACCGGTGCGGGTTTGAACGGCTGGCACATGGGTATCCGCGAGATTGATGGTGTCAAAGACACCTACTGCTATGACGCCGAGACGGGCGGTCCGGTCAACACTGCGGTCAGTGCCGGTTCAACTATGCTCAGCGTGGTCGGCTCCACCAGTGCGCCGATCCCGGAGCAGGTGAACTGCTATTTGACCTACATTCCGGACTTTGATGCGAAGGCCACTTGGGTGACGGCCGACCCGTCGGATAACGAATCCGATCCGTTGGTGATCACCTCAGACCCGGCCACAGCAGAAGGCTCGGCGGTGATACTGAATGTCATGGCGTTGGTGCGGGACGCCAACGGCGTTACGCAGACCGTCCCGTCGGAGGGCGAGATTGTCACCCTGCGGGTGTCGCCAATCACCGGTAGCGGCGCGACATCGGGCGGTGGCACGTTGCAATACCGTCCGGACGCGGACAGTGCTTGGACCGACGTGTCCACCACGTATAGCTGTCGGGTTGACACCTCGGGGACCTGCCCGGGTGAAATCCGCCTGATCGCCACTGAGCCGGGCGGCTACAACCTGACTGCTCAAGTCGGCGACGTGTACATCCTCAACCAGTCGACTCAGCTAACCACTAATGTTTCGCCGGTCAAGGTCTGGTTTAGGCCCAACAATCCGAGTTCGGACAATTCGTCTATGACGGTCACTTCTGGTAATCAGAAGGCGAACCACAATGACCCCCGCACTGATCCTGCTCCGGTGTGGGGCAAGCATGTGGTCACGGTGACACTCAAGTCCAGTTCCGGCCAGCCCTACAAGGACGGCGTAGGCCACCTGCACGCCAGTTCTCCGCTTGACGACGGATCAGAAGGC
>JAITJY010000190.1 GCA_031278675.1 Bifidobacteriaceae bacterium | reverse complement strand
GATTGGAGCGCAATGGCGCGTTCCGGTGCGCCTGGCGGCCCGATGAGCAGGCCAAACGCGGTCTTATAGGCACCATTGCGCTCCAAGGCGATGTACCCCCAACCGGATTCGAACCGGTGTTGCCGCCGTGAAAGGGCGGAGTCCTAGGCCGCTAGACGATGGGGGCTTGGACCAACGCTATATGGTACGGGACCGGCGGATTCGGCGCCAGTTGGCGGGGCGCTGACACCTGGGAACGGCCGGTGGACGATGCCGCTTGGCGCCGCGACGGGATAGCCCAGCGGGGGGTGGGGGGCCGGCACGGGCGGGTTGTGGGGGTCTCTGGCTGGCGCGCGGATTGGCCAGCGGGGCGGGGCGGGACCCCTGCCACAATAGGGCGATGGGGCATTCGCATAATCACGGGCCGACGGCCGGTGGCGCCGACCATCGGGGGAAACTGGCGTGGGCGTTGGGGCTCGCGGCGAGCGTGCTTGTCGTTGAGTTGGTGGGCGCGTTCTGGACCGGTTCTTTGGCGTTGTTGAGCGATGCCGGTCACATGGCCGCAGACTCCCTAGGCCTGGTGTTTGCGCTGGTCGCAGCGTCATTGGCACGGCGCCCGGCCAACGCTAAGCGGACTTATGGGATGAAGCGGATCGAAGTGCTGGCGGCGCTGAGCAACGGGTTGATCGTGGTCGCGATCGCAGTTGGGGTGGCGGTCGAAGGTGTGCGCCGGTTGGCTCAACCGCTCCCGGTTGAGGCCGGACCGGTGATGGTGTTGGCCGGGATTGGGCTGGCGGCCAATGGGGCCGCCCTAGTGATACTGCGTTCCGGGGCGAAGGAGTCCATCAACGTGCGCGGCAGCTACCTTGAGGTGATCGGGGATTCGCTCGGCTCCGTCGCGGTGATTGTGTCCGGGGCGGTGATCGCGTGGACCGGGTGGCTCCAGGCGGACGCCGTCGCGTCGCTGGTCATTGCGGGATTAATCCTGCCCAGGGCGTATTCCCTGCTCAGCGACGTTATTCGGGTTCTTATGGAGGCGACGCCCAAGGACATGGATCTCGAAGAGGTGCGCCGTCATCTGGAAGAACTGCCCGGCGTCACCTCGGTCCATGACTTGCATGCTTGGACCATCACGTCTGGGCTCGCCTCATTGACCGCGCATGTGGTGGTCGAGCCCGAGTTGTTCAATCCTGCGGCCTACCATTCGTTGCTGGACCAGATGGCGGGTTGCCTAGCGGGCCACTTTGATCTGACCCACTCGACCTTCCAGATCGAACCCGCCGATCACGCCGACGGCGCTGACCCGCACCCATAGCGTTCGGCGCGGCGGGGGTGGCGGTGCCCGCAGGACGATGGCGCGGGGGTGGCGCAAGCGTCGGCAGCGGGGCGGCATCGTGCGTGGAGCCTGCGGGACGATGGCGGGAACTGCGGGGGTGGCGGGAGCGTCGGCAGCGGGGCGGCATCGTGCGGGGCAGGCTGTGGCTGGGCGGCAACTGCGGCGGGGGCAATCGGGTAATGGGTATGTCGATTGGCGTCACGGGGGGGGCGGGCTACATCGGGGCTCATATTGTGCGTTTGCTGGAGCGGGCGGGGCACGCGGTGGTGGTGATAGACGATCTGTCGTACGGGTATGCGACGCGAGCCGGGCACGCGGAGTTGGTTCAACTTGACTTGGCTGACACGGCAGAGTTGCCGCGCCTGCAAGCGGCGCTGGACGGGTGCAGCGCGGTGGTCCACGTGGCGGGACGTAAACAGGTCGGCGAATCGGTCGAGCGTCCGGCGTGGTATTACCAACAAAACGTCGGCGGGATGGCGAATTTGCTGCTCGCAATGGAGGCGCAAGGGGTGGGCCGTCTGGTGTTTTCGTCATCGGCGGCAACTTACGGCGAGCCCTCGGTTGGGCGGGTCCGTGAAGACATCGACATGAAACCGATCAATCCTTACGGCGAATCGAAATTGGTCGGGGAATGGTTGGCGCGGGACGCCGTTAGGGCCTGGGGCCTGAGGGCCGTCAATCTGCGCTATTTCAATGTGGCCGGCGCGGGTTGGGATGACCTGGGCGACCCGGCGGTCCTGAACCTGATTCCGATGGTTTTTCAGAAGTTGGCCGCACACCGCCAGCCGGTCATTTTCGGTGATGATTACCCCACGGAGGACGGGACTTGTGTCCGTGATTACATTCATGTGCTGGATATTGCATCGGCTCATATGATTGCGCTCGACTATCTGGACGGTGACGATCGCCCCTTTGACGCATTCAATATTGGCACCGGCGCTGGGAACTCGGTGCGGCAGGTAATCGAGATGATTGGTGAGGTAACGGGTTTGGATGTGACACCGGAAATTGCTCCGCGCCGCGCCGGCGATCCGCCGGTGCTCATTGGGGAAGTGGAGCGTATTAATCGGGTGTTTGGGTGGAAAGCGGATTATGATTTGCGTTCCATTGTTGATTCGTCGTGGCGGGCTTGGCAGGCTAGCCCAGACGTGGGTCGCCGTTGACCCACGCGGTACTACCCTAACCTGCCGGGCACCCTCCTGGCGCACGGTGGACCCTCCGGGCCGCCAGCCCCGGGGGCCTAACGTTTTTGAGATCCCGTGAGGTGAGGTTTCCGACAGGTGGCCGTTTTGGGGGCCAGCCGGATGCGACGCGCGAAAGGCGTTCAAACTGGCTGAGCCAACACGAAAACGAGGGAGAACTGCCACCATGTTAACTGTGCGAGACTATGCCGAAGTCAACCCAGTCTTTGCGCGTCCGGGCGAACCAGTCGCCGCGCCGCGCAATCAGATGCCGGACGCTGGCCTGCTGCCGGAGACGGCCTACCAGCTGGTCCACGACGAATCGATGCTGGACGGGAATGCGAGGTTGAACCTGGCGACCTTCGTCGGCACCTGGATGGATGATTACGCGGACCGGCTTTACGCTGAGGCGTTCGATAAGAACGCGATCGACAAGGATGAATATCCTCAAACTGCGGCGATGGAGCAGTACTGTTGGCGGATGCTGGCGGACCTGTGGCACGCACCGAACCCGGCGAACTCGATCGGGACGTCAACGACGGGGAGTTCGGAGGCGTGCATGTTGGGTGGGCTAGCGCTGAAGCGGCGCTGGCGCCAGCGCCGTGAGGCGGCCGGGCTGCCGACGGACCGGCCGAATCTGGTCATGTCCAGTGGGGTTCAGGTCTGCTGGGAGAAGTTCTGTAATTACTGGGATGTTGAGGCGCGCCAGGTGCCGATCAGTCTGGATCACAAGGTGCTGGACGGCTCTGACCTGGAAAAATACTGCGACGAGAACACTATTGGGGTGGTCGCCATCATGGGGGTGACCTATACCGGTATGTATGAGCCGGTTGATCAGATCGCTGCGGCGTTGGATCGCATCCAACTCCAGACGGGCCTGGACATCCCGATCCACGTCGATGGGGCCTCCGGCGCCATGATTGCGCCATTTTGCCAGCCTGACCTGCTGTGGGACTTCCGTCTGCCGCGGGTTGCATCAATCAACACGTCGGGCCACAAGTACGGGTTGGTTTATCCGGGGCTCGGCTGGGTGGTCTGGCGTGACCAATCGTTGCTGCCGGATGATCTCATTTTCCGGGTGTCTTACCTGGGCGGGGATATGCCGACGTTCGCGTTGAATTTCTCGCGCCCTGGGGCGCAGATCCTGCTCCAGTACTACATGTTCTTGCGCCTGGGCCGCGCCGGGTACACGAGGGTGCAGCAAGGCTCGTTGGATGTGGCGCATTATTTGGCTCAGTCGATTGCGTCTCTGGGCCCGTTCGATCTATGGAACGACGGTTCTGATATTCCCGTGTTTGCGTGGTATATCAAGCCGGATGCGGGGCGCAGTTGGACGCTGTATGACGTCTCTGACCGGCTCCGGATGCGTGGCTGGCAGGTGCCGGCTTATCCCATGCCGGATTCGTTGCAGGAGTTGACGGTCCAACGGATTGTGGTGCGTAATGGCGTCTCGATGGATTTGGCGGATCGCCTGATCGCGGACCTGAGCGCTGCGGTGGCTTATCTCGATTCGGTTGGCGCTCCGACCGGCCCGGGGGCCAATCCCGCTGGTCGCAAGTCGTTCCACCACTGAGACCGGGCAGGAGGCGCCGCTATGGCCACGACCGACTCGCGCCCGCCCACTGCGGGTGTGCCGACCATTTCCGCCCCGCCGCCCGCAGGTCCGCGCCGCCCCCGGCACGCGCGCGCCCAGTGGGATACCGGCCCGGTTCCCTTGCCCGATGCCGTCGCCTCGCCCGCCGTTGCCCCCGCGCCTGCCGGGTTGCCGGGTGGGGTGCCGGTGGCTCGGGCGGTCGGGTCGCCTGGCACGGTTCCCTTGCCCGATGCCGTCGCCTCGCCCGCCGTTGCCCCCGCGCCTGCCGGGTTGCCGGGTGGGACGCGTCTGCCCGGTGCGTCCGGGTCGGCTGGTGCGTCCGGGTCAGCTAGCGGGTCGCCGGGGGCTGGTGTGCCTGGGTCGTCTGGTGCGGTCGGGTCGGCGGGGGCCGGCGCCGGCGGCGCCGGCCGGGCGCCGCAGACGTATTTGAGTGTGTTCAACATCGCGATGATGACCACGGTGACGGTGATGTCGTTGCGGGCGTTGCCGCCAATGGCGACCTACGGGCTCGGATCGGTCACAATGTGGCTGGTGCCGGCGGTGGTGTTCCTGGTGCCGACGGCTCTGGTTGGAGCAGAACTGGCGACCACCTGGAAGGGTGGGGTCTACGTCTGGGTCCGGGAGGCGCTGTCCAACCGGTTCGGGTTCTTGGCGATCTGGCTCCAATGGATCCAAAATGTGGTCTGGTACCCGACCCAATTGGCGTTTGTGGCAGCAGCTTTCGCGTTCATGGTGGGACGGGAGCATTTGTCCAACTCGGGGTTGTTCACGGCTGTGGTGATCCTGGTGGTTTATTGGGTGGCGACCATTATTACGCTGCGCGGTGGCAATCTGTTCGCGAAGGTTTCATCCTGGGGTGGTGTGATTGGGACGGTCATTCCGGGGATTTTGCTGGTGGTGCTGGCGATCGCGTGGTTGGGGACTGGCCAGGCGTCGCAGGCGCCATTGGAGGCAGACCGGCTGATCCCGCCGTTCACGGGGATCGCCTCAATTGTCTTGGTGGTCTCCAATGTGCTGGCGTTTGCCGGGATGGAGGTCAATGCGGTCCACGCGGGCCAGATGCGCGACCCGTCTCGAGGCTATTCGAAGGCCATGGTGGTGTCCTTCGGGCTGATCCTCGCGGTGTGTATTTTGCCGACCATTGCTGTCGCGATCGCGGTCCCAAACAACCAGGTTGGTTTCACCAACGGGATCTTTGAGGCGTTCCGGGTGTTCTTGGATCACTTCAACTTGGAGTGGGCGGTCTACGTCATGGCGGGTGCGATTGGGCTTGGGGCGGTCGCGTCGGTGGTGACGTGGGTGGCGGGGCCTTCGGCCGGGTTGTTGGCGGCGGGACGCACGGGGTTGTTGCCGCAGTTCTGGCAGCGGCGCAATAAGCACGGTGTGCAGGAAGGCATCTTGGCGGTCCAGGGGGTGGTGGTTACGGCGCTAGCGCTGTTGTTCGTGGCGATCCCAGATGTGTCGAGCGCGTTCATCGCGCTAGTTGATATGGCTGCCGCGCTCTACATCCTGATGTACTTGTTGATGTTCGCGTCGGCGATCATCCTGCGGCGCAAGCAGCCCAATGTGGAGCGGGGCTACCGTGTCCCAGCGCTGAATCTGGTGGCGGGCGTTGGCTTCGCCGCCTGCGTCCTGGCCCTGATCATGGCGTTCATTCCGCCAGCCGGGCATTCGGTGATCGGCCCGGCGGCCTATCCCTGGATGGTGGCCCTGGTGGTGGTGGTCTTGGGCGCTCCGCCGCTGGTGTTTTATGCGCTCAGGAAGCCGAGTTGGAAACGGGAGTAGTGGGCCGCCCTGAGCCACCCTGTTCTCTAAGACGGATCGCGTTGGCGCTGGCGGAGCGTGTGCGTCAAGACACGTCGGCGCCTCCGACCGACCCGGCTTGGATTAGCTTCCCAGCCGCCCCTGCCGTCGCCGTGATGGGGGAAAGTAGGACCGGACATAACACCCAGCGCAACGCGCTGACCGGCGCAGACGAGTCGCTTTCGCGTTAGCCTCCCAGCCCGGTGCCCGGGCGCCGCGATAGGAGAAAGTGCGGCCGGACGTAACGCCCAGCGCAACGCGCTGACCTGCGCAGACGAGTCGCTTTCGCGTTAGACCCGGTCTGAATCTAGGCTGGCCAGCAGGCGCATCAACAACGTGTCGTCAATCTCGACCTCGTCAAACAACGCTTGGTCCGGTATCAGCGGTGGTGCTGCGGCGTCGCGCAGAATGCGGCGCAGCAGCGAGTTACGGTCGCCCACAATGGACAGCCAAGCGGCGATCCGTGCTTCGACATCGGTGGAAGGCCCTGGGGAGGCGAGATCGGCGCGGCGATCAGCAATTGCCGCTTGGAGGATCTGAGCCATACAGTAAACATACTGTTCGCCTACTTGACAAACCCCGGATTTCCGGCGGTTCGCGTAGATTTGTTGTGAAAATTGCGGTCGTTGGTAGCATAAGCGTGAAAATGGGAGCTTTTGTGGCCCCGAGCCGCGCCGCCCGGCATTGCGCCACAGCGCGCGTCCCCCGCCCACCGCCAGCCCGACGCCCGACGCCCGCCCGGCGCCCGACAAGCGCCTGCCCACCGCCCGCCCACCGCCCGCCCGGCGCTCGACAAGCGCGGAGCCCATCTTGCCGTTAGGGCAGCCGCAGGCCCCGAATAACGCTCGCGCGTCATAAATGGGTACGATTATCACAGCTAACAGCGGGCTACAAGCTGCGAGGGAAACCATGAAAAGAATTCTTAGGCGCACAGCGCTTGGCACCGCGGCCGTTTTGACGGTCGCACTGACAGGATTGGTGGGTTTCGCCCCAGCCCAGGCGGAGACACCGCCGACCACCGCCAACTTCACGGCGGTCTTCAACGAAAATGCCAACGGCGGGATCATCGCGATCGGCAACAGTTTGCTGAGATGCCCGCTGACAGTGGGCACGGCCTGTACCAATGCACTGGCGGGCGCCGCCCAGGACAACAACAATTTCCGGATGGAGGACATCGACGCGGACGGCACTGCGTACAACACGATCAACTCGTCATCGTCCAATCTGAACCTCCCCGACGGCGCGACGGTACTGTTCGCGGGCTTGTATTGGGGTGCGCGGCTGGACGTGGGAACCACCAGCGGGACCATGCCGGTGCGTGCGGGGGATCCAGCCAAGGCCAACCAGATCAAGTTCCGGTTGCCGAATGCGACCTCTTACGAATCCTTGACGGGCGAGGTGATCGCGCTCAACACCGGCCAAAAGAGCGCCTATCAGGCCTACCTTGATGTGACCGATCTGGTCAGACAAGGCGGGAACGGCGCCTACTGGGGCGCGGACGTGGAAACGGGCACCGGGTTGGACCGATATGCGGGCTGGGCTTTGGTGGTGGCCTATTCGGCCCCGGGTCTGCCGCTCCGCAATTTGACGGTCTACCAGGGCTTTAAGACAGTCGGCTCGGGCGCACCGGCCGATATCGAAATCAGTGATTTCCTTGCACCGGCGTCCGGCCCGGTTGATGTCCAGTTGGCCATGGTCGCCTATGAGGGGGATTTGGCCCAGACCGGCGATTACGCACGGTTGAACAGCGCGGCCGGCGGCACCAGTTTGAGCACCCAATTGGCCACGCCAATGTCGCCTGGTTCCAACTTCTTTGATTCGGTTAACTCTCTGGCCGGTGCCTCGGTCACGACCCGGGACCCGGCCTATAAGAACATGCTCGGCTTCGATATCAAGAACCTGGATGCGTCTGGCACTATCCCGAATGGCGCTCGAACGGCTCAGTTCTCGTTCCGATCGGCGGGCGATGTCTACTACCCAGGCGTGTTGGCGCTGGCGATCAACATCTACGCGCCGGATTTCACGTCATCGACCAAGACGGTGGTCAACGTGACGTCCCCGAAGCAGCCCACCAACCCCGGTGACACGCTGCAATACACCGTGATGTTCGCGAACACCGGGCAGGACGGCGCGACCAACGCGGTGGGTTGCGACACCTTGCCCGCCGAGGTGACCTATGTCCCCGACTCCCTTTGGCTTTTGGGGACGCCGGACGCCGCAGTTGACACGCCGGTCAAGCTGCCCGATAACGGGGACAGTTTCGCCAAGTACGATGACGCCACCAAGACTTTGTGCATCAACTTGGGCCGCGGCGCACAGGCGTACAAGGATGGCGGGGGCGGTGCCCTGAACATCTTGGATGCGACCGTCTACCAGTTCCAGGTGACGGTCAACGAGGATGCGGGCGGTAAGACGGTCAGCAACACCGCACACTTGTCCTACAAGACCCAAACTGAAGGGTTGGATGCCGTCTACGATCCGCCGCCGGCCGTCACGGAAGTCGGCCTCAAGGCTGACGTCAAGATCGCCAAGACAATGGACCCGTCGCCGGCGATCGCGGGCCAGGCCGGGGTGACCACCATGACTGTCACCAACCTGGGCCCCTCCCAGGCGACCGGGGTCCAGGTGAGCGACCCGCTGCCCGCCGATTCCACGGCCACGGCCGTGAGCTACACCATTGAGAATCCCT
>JAITJY010000164.1 GCA_031278675.1 Bifidobacteriaceae bacterium | reverse complement strand
CGCCTGGGGCCGCCCAGACTCTGTCCGTGGGCTCGGTGCCGCCGCCCGGTGCGGTCCCGCCGCCTGGTGCCGCCCAGACTCTGTCCGGGGGCTCAGTGCCGCCGCCCGGTGCGGTCCCGCCGCCTGGGGCCGCCCAGACTCTGTCCGGGGGTTCGGTGCCGCCGCCCGGTGCGGTCCCGCCGCCTGGGGTCGCCCAGACTCTGTCCGGGGGCTCGGTGCCGCCGCCCGGTGCGGTCCCGCCGCCGGGGTCAATACCGCCGCCGGCTGGCGCTCAGATGGCCCAGCCTGCTGGTTCACTCCCGCCGATTGGCGTGGCGCCAGTCCAGCCGGCCAGTTCAATCCCGCCGCCGGCCGGGGCGCCGCTGGGTGGGCCAGCCAGGCCCATCGGCGGCACGTCCGGGCCAGTCTCCTTCACGCCCGGGGGCGGCACCGCCCTGCCTGGTCCGCTGGCGCCCGGCCTAGGCCTGCCCGGCGCTCAGGCGACCCCAACGGCGCCGGCGCCCTTCAGCGCTGGCCCTGGCACGGCATCGGGCAACCAACCATTCTCCACCGGCGGGACCCTCCGACCCGGCGGCGGAAACTCAGCTCTGGCCATCCCTGATCTAAGCAGCTCAATCGCTGGCTCGGCGATGGCCCTGAAGGCCTCCATCCAGGAGGAGGCCCTAGCTGAATTGGCCGGTTTGAACGTCTACCGGCCAGAGCGAACCGAATCCAAACCGGCCTCGAGCCTGGCCCGTCGGCAACCCGCCGCCTCGTCCATGCCGGCGCCGGCCGTGCCGTCCAAGACGCCACCGAAGGCGCGCGACGCGGACAAGATCCGATCCGCTCTCTCAGCGTTCCAAATAGGCACAAGGCGTGGCCGCAGCGGTTCCCGCGCGCCGGCCGGGAAGGGGTGACGGACATGGCGACCAGCCCCCAAACGCCGCCAAGGGAAAACCGCACGTCCATCCAAGGAGGAATGTCATGACCACCAACTACCAACACGGGGAGAACAGGCAGGACCTGACCTGGCTCCTAGACTCGTTTGTCCGCTCGACTCCCGGTGCCCGGCTGGGTGTTGTGGTTAGCGCCGATGGCCTGCTCATGACCATGTCTGGCGGCGCCGACCGCACGGTCGGGGACATCATGGCCGCGATCTGCTCCGGCATGTCCTCGCTGGCGCGCGGGGCCGGGCGGGAACTTGGGATCGGACGGGACCGCCAGTCCGTCATCGAGTACGAGGAGGGCTTCGTCATGCTGATGTCGATCTCCAACGGCTCGATCCTGGCTGTGCTGTGCGAACCCGATTCCGATGTCGGCCTGGTGGGCTATGAGATGGCGACCCTGGTGGGCCGGGCGGAAACATTTCTGACCCCGGCGCTGATTGCCCAGATGCGTGATTCCCTGCCCACCACCGGCACCGTGCGAGGTGGAATGTGACACCCGAGCCCACGCCGGCGCGCCCACGTCCCACGACCCGTTCGCAGGTCGCGGAGCGTTCCTTCGACTCGCTCGCCAACCCGGCGAACGTGCGCGTTCCAGCGCCCGGCGAGAGCTCCCAACCGCCCAGCCGCTTGACCCATCGCGGCGAGCGGCCAATCCAGGTCCAACGCCGCAAGCCCGGGCCGCCTGGGCGGGCGGCCGCCCGGGAAGCCAGCGCTGCCGAGGCTGCCAGCGCTGCGGCTGCCCCGGCTGCTGGCGCCCCGGCTGCTCCGGCTGCTGGTGTCCCGGCTGCTGCTGTCTCGGCTGGCGCCCCGGCTGGCGCCCCGGCCTCTCCGGCTGTCCCGGCTGGCGCCCCGGCCCCGCCGGCCCTGAGCACGGCGGAACCAATGTCCGGCCAACTCCCCGTCGTCGCCCTGCGCCGCGAGCCCCCCGGCCGCGCCCCCGACCCGGTGTTGGACGAGGTCTCATCGGTCCGCCCCTTCGTGGTCACCCGCGGACGCACCCAGGCCAGCCTGGAGACCCGCCTCGAATCAATCCTCGAAGTCGCCAACCAGCACTGGCTGGCGGACAAAGGCAAGCAACTGTCGCCGGAAGAACTGGCGATAGTCAGACAGATCGCCACCACCTACTTGACGGTCGCGGAGGTCTCCGCGCACCTCAAACTGCCGGTGGGGGTAGTCAAGGTCCTGGTCTCGGATTTGGCCGAGTCCGGTGTCCTGCTGGTCCACGACACCATCGCGGGCGGCGGCGGTATCAATGCCGGCGGGGCCGTCACCCGTGAGCAAACCCTCGAGCTACTGGAGAGTGTCCTGAATGCAATATCCGAGCTATGAGCAAAGCCAAGGTGGCGCGGTGACTCGCGCCAAGCCGCCAACGGTCGTCAAGATTGTGGTCGCCGGCGGCTTCGCCGTGGGCAAGACCACCTTCATTGGCGCGGTTTCTGATATTGAACCCCTGAACACAGAAGCCGATATGACAGAGCACTCGCTCGGGGTGGATGACGCCGGCCGGCGGGCGGCGCAGAAGGACACCACCACCGTGGCAATGGACTTCGGCCGCATCGCGCTGGGCGAGTCGCTTTGGCTCTACCTCTTCGGCACGCCCGGCCAGGAGCGGTTCCTGTTCATGTGGGACGATCTCGTCCGGGGCGCCATCGGCGCGGTCGTCTTGGTCGACACCGACCGGCTTGACCAGGGCTTCACAGCGGTCGACTACTTTGAATCGCGCAATATCCCGTTCGTGGTGGTGATCAACTGCTTCGACGGGATCGCCCGTCACACCCTTGAGGACGTGCGCGACGCCTTGGCGGTAGGCCCCGAGATCCCAATCATGTATTCGGACGCGCGCTCCAAAGAAGCGGCCAAACAGGCCCTGGTGGCCGTTGTCCGAGTGGCTATGGATAGGTTGCGCAATGCTTGATCGCAAGTCCCGCATCGGGCAAGAACGGCGTGTCGGAGTCGATGAGTTGTTCTTCTCCTGCACCGACAGGAAAGGCGTCATCACCGCTGCCAACAGCGTCTTCGCCCGCCTGTCCGCCTTCCCCCGCGACGAGTTGATGGGCGCGCCCCACAACTTGATTCGCAACCCGCTGATGCCAGCGGGCGCCTTCAAACTGATGTGGGACACCCTGCTGGGCGGCAAACCCTTCGCCGCCTACGTCAAGAACCTGGCCAAAGACGGGTTCGACTACCAAGTCTTCGCCACCGTCACGCCGATGGGCAGCGGGTTCCTCTCCGTCCGCTCCTCGCCGCGCTTCGAGCCGCTGTGGAACGCCGCCCTCAGCCTCTACGGGCAAGCCCTGCCAATCGAGGAGGAGGCCAAGCGCAAGGGCGCCAACCGCTCCCAGACGGCCACCGTTGGCCTGACCGCGCTGGCCGGGATGCTGGCGGAGGCCGGTTTCCCGTCCTACGACGAGTTCATGTACACCGCCTTGCCGGCCGAGACCCAAACCCGCGTCTCGCTGTCCGCCCGCCGCACTTACCGGCCGGAGGCGCACGGCGACATCGCCGACATTTTGAACAACGCCGTCGCTATGGATGAGTTGATTGGCGACCTGCTGGGCCGCCTCGACTCCCTCCAGCAGCTCGCTGAGGCGCTTCAGGCCGGCTCCAAGCAGTTGGGCGGCACGGTGGCCCAGTTGGCCGAGGTCACCCAGGTGTCCTTGAACGCCTCCCAGCAGGTCGCCTCCCACGCCCCCATCCTGGCCTCCACCGCCAACGCCATGACCCAGGTCGGGGCCGGGGCCGAGCAGGTCATCTCGCCCCTGCCGGAGCGCTTGACGCGGGTGCGCCTAGACGTCATGGAGCTGCGCTTCCGCATCGCCTTGGCCCAGTTGCACAACGACATGGTGATCAACTTCGCTTTGGAGAACCTAGACGGTTTCGCGCCGCCGGAGGGTTTCTTGTACGTCCCGCTCTTGTGTTACGCCTTGGCCGATGACGTCGAGACAGTTTCGGCCGGCCTGGAGGGCGCCCAGAGTGTGCTCAGCCAGGTTGGCGCCCAGGTTGAATCAGCCAACTCGCATTTGACGCAGTTCCAGAAGTTCCTCACCACCTGGCGAATCCAGGTGCCGCGCTTTGGCGTCTCGGCCCAGCTTGGCCCGCTGGTCGGGCCGATCGACCAGCAGTTGAACCGCACCCACGAGGAACTCAGCGCCCTGCGCACCCTGGCCCGGGCTTGCATCGCTGAGGCGCGCCCATTTGACCGCGCCCCGATGGAGGAGATCCTGGCCCGCATCAACACCGCCTCGCGCCATCTCATCCGGGACAACTACGAGCACACCCAGGCCGTCTTCAAGTCGATGGGTCTGACCATGCCGCGAGGTGTCAGATGAGCGCGCTTGAGCAAACCTTGCTGTCCCGCGGCCTGGTCTCGCCCGCCCAACTGGAGGAGGCCACCCGGGCGCAGGCTTTGGACGGTGTCACCCTGGGCCAGGCGCTTGTCTCCAGCGGCGCCCTGAAAGAAGAAGACCTGATTCCGATCCTGGCTGAGGCGGCCGGGCTGAGGTTTGTCGACCTTGACGTCTTCCCCGTCGACTCCCGCGTGGCCGGCTCGGTGCCGGGCAATATCTGCCGCCGCCACATGCTGCTGCCGGTGGCGCGCGAGGGCGAGGCCGTGGTGGTGGCTATGGCCGAGCCGGGCAACATCGTCGCCATCGACGATGTCCGCTCCTACCTCGGCGCGGCGGTGGTGCCGGCTGTGGCCGAGCGCGGCGCCCTTGACCGCGCCATCCGCCGCTACGTCCGCTCCGATTCCGAGATCGACTCGATTGGCCAGTCCCTCGACTCGACGGCGCGCGAGGAGGAGCGCACCGTCACCAGCACCATCGCCGAAGTGGTGCAGGAGGACTCGCCCGTTGTGCGCTGGGTCCACCTGCTCATCTCGCAGGCCATCCACGACGGCTGTTCTGATATCCACCTCGAGCCGGAGGAACTGGACCTGCGCGTGCGCTACCGCATCGACGGTGTTCTCCATGAGATGCAAAGCGCCCCCAAGTCGATCCAGACCCAGGTCATCTCCCGCATCAAGATCATGGCGGATATCGACATCGCCGAGCGCCGCAAGCCGCAGGACGGCCGCATCTCCGTCAACGTGGACGGCAACAGCGTCGACCTGCGCGTCGCCACCCTGCCGACGGTGTGGGGCGAGAAAGTTGTCCTGCGCATCCTGAACACCGCCGCCGTCCAAGTCGACCTGCGCAAACTGTCCTTCTCCGAGGCCTCCTTCAACCGCTACAAGCAGTCCTACACCAAGCCCTACGGCATGATCCTGGCCACCGGCCCAACCGGCTCCGGCAAGTCGACCACCCTCTACGCCACCCTGAAGGAGATCTCCCGGCCGGAGGTCAATGTCATCACAATTGAGGACCCGGTCGAATACCGCATGAGCGGCATCAACCAGATCCAGGTCAACCCGAAGGCCGGCCTGACCTTCGCGGCCGCCCTGCGCTCGATCCTGCGGGCTGACCCAGATGTGGTCCTGGTGGGCGAGATCCGCGACGGCGAGACAGCCCAGATCGCGGTTGAGGCGGCCTTGACCGGCCACTTGGTGCTCTCGACCCTGCACACCAACGACGCGCCATCGGCCGTCACCCGCTTGACTGAGATGGGCATCGAGCCCTTCCTGGTGGCTTCCGCCTTGGACTGCGTGGTGGCGCAGCGCTTGGCCCGGCGGCTCTGCGAACGCTGCCGCGAGCCCTACGCGCCAACCGACGCCGAGAGGAACCTGATGCGCGAGGACTGGATTTTCCGCGAGCCGCCGCCGCCTCAGCTATTTAGGCCGATCGGCTGCTCGACCTGCGCCAACACCGGCTTCAAGGGCCGGCTGGCGGTCCACGAGGTGATGACGGTGAGCAAGGAGCTAGAGCATCTGACGGCCCTGCGCAAGTCGACCCGCGAGCTGAATGAACTGGCCCGCGAGCAGGGCATGATTTCGCTGCGGCAAGACGGCTGGGCCAAAGTCGCCCAAGGCCAAACATCGGTTGAGGAACTGCTGAGGGTTGTGGCATGAGCATTGCAGCTGAAGCGTATGTTGAAGAATCCGGCCTGGACCTGGTCCAAGCCTTAGAGGAAGCGGCCGCTATGGGCGCCTCCGATCTGCACCTGACGGCCCTGCTGCCGCCCATCATCAGGCTGTCAGGCCAGTTGTCGCCGCTGCCGGGCTTCACCGCGCCGGGCGAGGAAGTCCTCTACGATCAACTCCTCGGCATGCTCAGCCGCACCCAGCGCGACAAGTTCGATGAAACCCTGGAACTGGATTACTCCTGCCAGGTGCCGTCCGGGCACATGTTCCGGGCCAACCTGTTCTGGGACCGGGGCTCTATCGCAGCCGCTTTCCGCGTCATCCCCGACGTCATCAGGCCGCTTGAGGAACTGCGCATCCCCGGGGTGGTCAAGACCTTCGCCGGCCTGCCGCGCGGCTTGGTGCTGGTCTGCGGACCGACCGGCTCCGGCAAATCGACCACCTTGGCCGCCATCATCGACCTGGCCAACCGGACGCGCTCGGGGCACATTTTGACCATTGAGGACCCGATCGAGTTCCAGCACAACTCCAACCGCTGCCTCGTCGCCCAGCGCGAGATCGGCGTCGACACGCTGTCCTTCGCCGACGCCCTGAGGCACGCCCTGCGCCAAGACCCGGACATCATCCTGGTCGGCGAGATGCGCGACCGCGAGACAATGGAGACCGCCCTGCGGGCGGCTGAGACCGGCCACCTGGTCTTCGCCACCCTCCACACCCAGGGTGTCGCCCAATCGATCAACCGCATGGTGGACCAATTCGAATCGGCCCACCAAGATCAGATCCGCTCGCAGTTGGCCATCACCATCCAAGGCGTGCTGTCGCAGACCCTGTGCCGCCGGGCGGACGGCAAGGGCCGCGTTGTCGCCACCGAGTTGATGCGGGCGACCCCGGCCATCCGCGCCATGATCCGCGAGAACAAGCTCCACCAGATTTACTCCGTGCTGCACTCGGGCGGGGACGAGGGCATGCACACCTTGGACCAGTCGCTCGCCGAACTGGTCCGCTCGGGTGACATCACCTTTGAGGAAGGCCTTGAAACCGCCCGCGCGCCGGAGGAGTTCGCGCGCATGCTGGGGCGCTCAGTGCGCGTCCAGCAGGGGGCGGCGGGCCTGAACAACCCCTTCGGAAGGATGTGAGCTGAGGTGGCCGCCAAGACCTTCGAATACACCGTGCTGGCGGGCAACGACACCAGGACGGGCCGGATCGACGGACCGGACCAACGCGCGGTCGCCCGCCACCTGCGGGAATCCGGCATGACGCCGATTGATATCAAAGAGGTCTCCACCACCGGCCTCAACATGAACATCACCATCGGCGGCAATGCGGCCAGGCCGAAAGATGTCGCTATCGCCATCCGCCAGTTGTCCACAATGGTCAACGCCGGCCTGTCGCTGCTCCAATCGATCAACGCTGTGGCCGAGCAGGCTGGGTCGCCGGCCCTCCAGAAGGTCCTGCTGCAAGTCGCCGGGGATGTTGAGACTGGCTCGACTCTGGCCGACGCCCTGGCCAAGCACCCGCGGAGCTTTTCCCCGGTCATCCTGGCGATGGTGCGGGCGGGCGAGGCCGGCGGCTACCTCGACGCCGTGCTGCTGTCGGTGGCCGAGCAGTTGGAGAGCGAATTGCGGCTGCGCCGGGCGGTCAAGTCCGCGATGGTCTACCCGGCCGTGGTCTTGGTCTTCGCCTGCGTCGTGGTGATCGTCATGCTGCTCTGGATTGTGCCGGTCTTCCAGGGCATCTTCGAGGGCATCGGCAAAGACCTGCCGCTGCCGACCATGATCCTGGTCGGGCTCTCAAACTTCCTCAAATGGGCCATCCTGCCCATCTTGGTGGGGGTGATCCTTTTCGTCATCTGGTGGCGGAATCACAAGAATGACCTCTGGCTGCGCGAGAAGCTTGACCCGATCAAGTTGAAGACCCCGATAATTGGCCCGCTGCTGCTCAAGGTGGCGCTGGCGCGGCTGTCGAAGTCGATCGCCACCATGAGCCGGGTCGGCGTGCCGATTGTCCAGACCCTTGAGATTGTCGGCGATACGGCTGGCAATGTTGTTGTGACCCAAGCTGTCGAGCGCGTCAAGGAGCAGGTCACCACCGGCAGCGCGCTGGGCAAGGCGATCGCCGCCGAGCCGATCTTTGGCCCCATGATCTCGCGCATGGTCTCAGTCGGCGAGGACGCCGGCGCCCTGGACACCATGTTGGAGAAAGTGGCGGAGTTCTACGACGAGGAGGTTCAGGCCACCACCAACTCGATCACCTCGATCATTGAGCCGATCTTGATTGTGGTTGTCGGCGTAGTTGTGGGCAGCATCTTGATCTCGCTCTATCTGCCGATCTTCCAGTTGACGACCTCAGCCGACGAGTTGTGACCCCGCTGGGGGAGTGAAACTACCGGCCTGGCGGGCCAATACGCGGCTGCAGCCTTAGGCAGTTTCACCATTTTGCGCTATTCCCGCTGCATTACCAATCGTTTACTGGCCTAAGGCATTATCGACACTGGGACTAAAGTCCTATTTAGGCTGGGAAATGCGATTTCCCAATGGCGCGCTGCTTGCCATTTACGCAGGTGAGGCGATGCAATCAACCAATTGGACGGCATCGTCCAGGCCGATTTGCCAAAACTGGCGGGGCTGTGGCAGGGGTTCTACAATCTATTACGGGTCACCGATTGTGGCGCCGATCACACCCGGCGCCGATTTCAATCGCTGTTTGCCGGCCGCCCAGCCGGCGGCCAGGCCGGTTGTTCGGTGCTTGTACTCGGCGCTCGGGGGGCGCGGTTATAGAAGGTGGTCCGCAGTACTTGGGGCGGGACAGCTTCATTAGAGCGCGCGACGCAATCGGAGGTGAGCCAAGAGTGCGGAAACACATCCCGTCGCCCGGCTGGGCCAAGCGGGTAGGCGATGCCGGTTCGACCATGATCGAGGTGATCGTCTCCGTCTTACTACTGGTCCTTTTTACCACCGCCACCACCGTGGCAGTCTCGGCGGGCACCAACACAAGCTCTGACAACCGCGCCCGGGTCGGCGCCAGCGCTCTGGCCCAGCGCGAATTGGAGTACATCTCGCGCGAG
>JAITJY010000153.1 GCA_031278675.1 Bifidobacteriaceae bacterium | reverse complement strand
GTCGAGGACACAACCACCTGCAGGACGGCGGCGTTCGGGTCGAGGTCCTCGGCTGTCACCACCACCTCGGACGGGGGGACCGGCGGCTCCTCAGCCCTCGACATCGGGGCGACCATCGGAACGGCCAGGGCGGCGGCCGCCAGCCCCGCCCACAACCGCCCACCGCGGCCCCCCGGCCTGGCCGGGCTGCCCGCGCCGCTTGGGGCCGGGCGGCGGCCGGCTGGGGGCAGGCCGTTATCCAGCAGTCGGCGGGCGGTTGCCCGGACGCCCCACCCCCGTCGGGGATCTGGCCGTTTTGCGTGCGCCGCGCTGTGGCGGGGGCGCGCCAACCAGCGCCGCGACTGCGTCAACAAACTACCGAACATGCTGCCACTCCTTGAAGCTAGAGACCGCCCGGGGCGCCGCGCCTCTACCCCCGTCGGGACGCGACCTTTACGTTAGGCAATCTCTGTCTGAACCTTTAACCGACGCAGCAGTTAACGCCACTAGGCCCCGGAATATTCCTGCGTAGAAATACTGCCCATTTCCGAGCGCGTTGGCGCAGGTCAACCGCTATTCCGCCAAATCGCGCCGCTCTCCAGGCCCTGACCTGCGGTTACCGCTGGCGGCCGGAGGCGGCGGCGAAACCGGCCGGAGAGCACCGGACAGGCCCCTGCCCTGGACTGCGGTTGATCTATGTAGTCGTTTCGCGCGTCTGCGGTAATCTATGTAGTCGTTTCGCGCGCCGCCGGAGCGTGTACTCGCAGGCGCAGCAGGTCTTTTACCGCCGCTGCTGGCGCAGAATGACTACATAGATTTTGCCAGGCGCGCCAAACGACTACATAGTTCGCTTACGGCCGTTACTGCGTCTGGGACGACGCAAGTCTGCTCGAACCCTTCGTCATCACCGTCGAGTTGCGCTCGTCCCTCGGCTTCGTCCGCACCGAGCGCCTCGGCGTCTCCGGCCTCCCGGCCGCCGCCCTCCCCCGGCCGGCCGCCCCGGATGACGGCCCGGCCCAACCCGCTTCACCCGATTCTCCAGATCCACCATGCCGTGCGCGCAAGCCCGCCCACCACATCACCCCAGGCGCGGACCGGTCGGAAAACCGACCGCCAGGCCACCCAGCCTCAGGGCAGGCTGGCCTGGTCCTCGGCTTGGTCCAGGCGACCGGCCGGGCCGCTGACCCCTAACGGCGCCCCGGGGGCCATTAGCCCCCGGACCGCCCGCTCCACCAAGCCGCGCTCACCCAAGCGCGGTGAAGCTCAGCATCAGGCCGCCGGTGGTGTTGTTGCCGTCATCCTCAAAGCCGTATTCCCCGAATGTGAACACCACAATGAACGGGATGTCCCCGGCCGCCGCCTTGACGGAGGCGTAGACCTCGTCAATGCGGGCGTCGATAGCGGCCCGCCGTCCGCCGCAGTGCACCAGGTGCAACCCGGCCGGAGCGCGCCCGGCCCGGGCCAACAGCGCCCGCACAGTCTCACCGGTGGAGGCGATCAGCCCGTCGACATCGGACTCCATCATGATGACGGTGGTCTTCTCAGCCAGATTCGCGCCAATCGCCATCGACAAGTCGTCGTTGCCGTTCATGGGGTGGCGGATGGCCGTCAAATCGCCCAGCCGGTCCTTGACGCCCAACGGATTGGTGATGGTGGCGACCAGCAAATCCCCGCCTGACAACTGGTCGGCCGCCATCCCGCGCCACTCGGCGTATTTCTGCACGGCCGGGACGCCGTCGATCTCGACCAGCGTGCGGTTGTCAACCACCTTGGTGACCACACCGTATTTGTCCGTCTCGGCGTAAGCGCCGGTGAAAACGTTGGCGAAACCGCCTGGCTCGGCGTCCCAGAAGAAAGCCACCGCCACGCCATCGGACATCACAACATCGCTGGTGAACAGCGACCATTCGCCGGCGATGGTGTTGTCGGCGGCGCTTCCGCCGAACAGCGGAACCCGCCCAATCACCTCGGAAATGCCTTTCAAGAAGAATTCTTCTTCGCCGGGATTCGCCACCATATAGAAATAGTCTGGCGCGTCGATTTTGCCCGTGGACGGTTTTCCGGCTGCCGCCAGGGCGGCTTTCGCGACGGCTAGGCCGGTCTCGCGGGCGCCCTCGCCCTTGGGCGCCCCGGCCACTCCCACCGTCAGCCCGTCGCCCGCCACCGCCAACACGCCCACGAAACCCGTCTCCGAAGCCACGTAGCCTTGCGCGGTGATCACGCCGGTGAAGGACGTGTTGCCGATCAGCGGCACCCCGGGCAGGGCGCTGGCCACGCCTTTGAGCAGGGTGTCTGAGCAATATTGCACACCGCTGTAGACAAAGGCGACTTTCACCCCGTCAAGCCCGGCGGCGGCTGCCGCGCCCGCTTCGGCGCCGGCGGCGTAGGCATCTGGATTGACACTGGAACCAACATTGGTTTTCAGCATTTGAGTCTCGATTCTGTGTGGCGGCTTGGGGCCGGGTCTTCATTGACGGTTGATAATCATCATAACCAGTCCCTTCGGCAAAATCCGGGGTCCCCAAATACCCCGGCCAGACCCGCGCCGTCCCCCGCTGCCGCGCTCAAGTGGAAAGCCCGGGCGTGGCGTGCTGGAGCGCCCAGTGGTACATGGCGATGGCGGCGGCCGCCCCGGCGTTGAGCGAGCGCGTCGAGCCGTATTGGGTGATCTCGTACAGGGCGCTGGCGGCCGCGCGGGCCTCGTCCGACAGCCCGGGTCCCTCCTGCCCAAATAGCAGCAGGCAGCGTTTCGGCAGTTCAGCCGCTTCCAGGGGTGACGCGCCAGGCAGGTTGTCAAGCGCCACGATGGGCCAGTTGCCCGATGCCGTCCACCGGACCAGCGCTGCCACGTCCGGGTGGTGCAACACCGGTAGGTAGCGGTCTGTCACCATCGCTCCCCGGCGGTTCCACCGCCGCCGCCCCACAATGTGCACGCCGGCCGCTGCGAAGGCGTTGGCGGTGCGCACTATGGCGCCAATGTTGAAATCGTGCTCCCAGTTCTCAACTGCGACGTGGAATGGATGCGCCCGAGCCGCCAAATCGGCCCGAATCGCCTCGACGGTCCAGTAGCGGTAGCGATCCGCCACATTGCGCCGGTCGCCGCCAGCCAGCAGTTCCGGGTCATAGTGCGCCCCCTCTGGCCAATCCCCCTGCCACGGCCCCAGCCCCGGAACGGCCTCCGCGAGCGCAACCCCGGGCACGGCATCGGACAACTGCTGGAGCGGGGGCTGGGGGTCGGGGGCGGCGGATGTGGGCGGGACCCCGGCGCGGGGATTTCGGCTGACCATGCCTGGCACCGTACCCTAGAGCGCATGCCTGCCCTTGAGAACCTGCTCGCCCAAGGCGGCCCCGAAGTTCTGGCCCTGCTGCCGAAATGGATGGACGCCGCTTATTGGATCGATACCTTCGTAGCGTGGCTGGGGCCGTGGGCGCTGGTCGGGGTGTGCGCGGTGGTGTTCGCGGAGACTGGGCTGATGGTTGGGTTTTTCCTGCCGGGAGACTCGCTGCTGTTCACACTGGGGGTGTTCATCGGGGCTGGCACGGTGCCGGTGCCGCCGTGGGTGGCCTGCCTGTCCATTGCGCTGTCGGCCGTCGCGGGCGATCAAACCGGTTATTGGATTGGGCGATCCTTGGGACCGAAGGTCTTCAACAAGCCCGATTCGCGGTTTTTCAAGCAGCAGTACGTCGAGCGGACTCGGGCGTTTTTCGACAAGTACGGCGGCCGGACGATTGTGATCGCGCAATATGTTCCTATTGTCAGGACTTTCACACCGGTGGTCGCCGGGGTGGGCCGGATGAATTACCGTCACTTCGTCACCTTCAACATTGTGGCGGCGTTCTCCTGGGGCATCATCCTGCCTCTGGCCGGAATAGCGCTGGGCCAGTTCGAGTGGGTCGGCGAGCACATCGACCTCATAATCATCCTGATTGTGCTGGCCTCAATCACGCCAATGATTGTCGAATACCTCAAGCACCGAGCCGCCAAAGCCGCCGCGGCCCCCGGCGCCGCCGCGCCAGACGCCGCGCCAGCCGAAAACGCCGCGGTCCCAGCCGATGTCCCCGCGTCACCCGCTGAGGCCGCCTCATCACCGCCCGACCCCGCCCTTTTGCCCGGCGAATAGGCCCTTGCCCAGCCGATTCGCGGACTGCGGCCACCCGGAATCGGACCATCGCCGCCCCAGCCCCCGCGGCGGTGCGACTCCGCGACACCCGCCAACCCCCGCCCCGCGCGCCAGCGGTCGGGTTCCTGTTCAACACCGGCTGGACGCGGACCCTGGTCCCCGCCCCGCGCGAGCGGTCGGGTTCTTTAGGCGGGCCGTTCTAGGCCGAGATCGGCCAGGTTGAACAGGTAGTGGTACGGCAGGCCCAGCGCTTCGACCTGCTCGCGCGCGCCCGTGGCCCGGTCCACGATCACCGCCACCGCCTTGACCTCGGCATCGGCCTCGCGCAGGGCTTCGATGGCGGTGATGACCGAGCCGCCTGTGGTCGAGGTGTCCTCGAGGGCGACCACCGCCCGGCCCGCCACGCCCGGCCCCTCGATCCGCCGCTGCAAGCCGTGGGCCTTGGCGTCTTTGCGGACCACGAAGGCGTCCAAATCCAGCCCGCGCGCCGCCGCCGCGTGCAGCATGGCCGCCGCCACCGGGTCCGCCCCCATTGTCAAGCCGCCCACCGCCGCGTAGTCCTGGCCAACCAGCAGCCCCCGGTCCTCCAGCAAGTCAACTAGCTGGTGCCCCACCAACGGCGCCGCCAAATGGTGCAAAGTGACCCGGCGCAGATCGACGTAGTAGTCCGCCAGGCGGCCGGAGGCCAGGGTCACGCGCCCTCGGACCACCGCCAACCCGGCCACCAACTGCCGCAGCTGCTCGCGGGGCGCCAGCCCCGCCAACCCGGCCAGCCCCGCCAACCCGGCCGGCCGCGCGCCCCCGGGCCACTCCGCAGCCCCCGGGCCGCCAGCCGACGCCACGCCCGGCCCGACGCCCGGCGCCACGCCCGGGCCAGCCCCCGGGCCGCCAGCCGGCACCACGCCCGGCGCCACGC
This sequence comes from Bifidobacteriaceae bacterium, assembly GCA_031278675.1. GTDB lineage: Bacteria > Actinomycetota > Actinomycetes > Actinomycetales > WQXJ01 > JAIRTF01. Next base: position 3,045 of record JAITJY010000153.1, on the reverse strand, counting down.
CCGGCGCCACGCCCGGCCCGACGCCCGGCCCGACGGCTGGAACCTCAGGCGTGCCGGGCGAGTTTGGCACGGCATCGTCCATCGCAGCGCCAACGGCGGCCACGCTCAACGATCCTCGATGCGGCTCAGCGCGCGCACCGCGAAGCGCGGCAGGAGGCGCGCGATCTGCCCCAGGACGGCATAGCGCACCGACGGGGTGGACAGCACGATGCCGTGGCGGACGTCGGTCAAAGCCTGGGCCACCACGTCCGACGCGGACAGCCAAGCCAGGCTGGGGTAGGACAGGTAATCGAGGCCGGCCCGGGCGTGGAACTCCGTCCTGGTCAAGCCCGGCAGCAGCGCCGTGGCCGTCACCCCGGTCCCTTTCAGCTCGACAGCCAGCCCTTCTGTGAACGTTTTGACCCAGGCTTTATCAGCCGCGTAAGACCCGGAGGCGAAATGCGCCGCGATTGAGGAAACATTCAGAATTGCCCCGCGTCCGCGCTCAATCATGGCCCGGGCGCCGGTGTGCGACAAAACCAGCACGGCGTGGATCATGACTTTCTCCATCGCCACCAAATCTTTTAGCGGCGCTTCCAAGAAGGTCTCGCGGAATCCGAACCCGGCATTGTTGACCAACAGCCCAACCGGCCGCGACGGCGCCTTCAACCGCGCCGCCACCCGGTTCAAGTCGCGCTCCTTGGCCAAGTCGGCCGGTAAAACCTCCACCCGGACGCCGGCCGCCGAGCGCAGCTTGCCTGCCAATTGCTCCAGCCGCGCCTCGTCCCTGGCCACCAGCACAAGATTGTGCCGAAGGGTAGCCAGCTGCCAAGCGAATTCCTCGCCCAAGCCGGCGCTTGCCCCCGTTATCAGCGCTGTTCCCATGCTGACAGCCTACCCGGCAGCCCGGCCGCCGCGCCCAGTCGGGAGCTGACCCGCGCCACACAGCCCACCCAGACAGCCCACCCACACAGCCCACCGGCACAGCCCACCGGCACAGCCGACCGGCACAGCCCACCCAGACAGCCCACCCAGACAGCCCGGCCCAACCCCAGCCGGCCAGGGCGGGCCCAGTTAGGCTGGTCGCCATGCGGATCGCCACTTGGAACATCAACTCCGTCCGCGCGCGGGTCGACCGCGCCTTGGCCTACTTGCAGACGCGCCAGATCGACGTGCTGGCCTTACAGGAAACCAAGGTCAAGGACGCCGCCTTCCCGGCCGAGCCGTTCGAGGCGGCCGGCTACGAGGTGGCGCACTTCGGCCTCAACCAGTGGAACGGGGTGGCGATCGTGTCCCGAGCCGGCCTGGCGAATGTCCGCGCGGGGTTCCCCGGCCAGCCCGCCTTCGCCAAGCCGGGCGCGCCGCCGGCCCTGGAGGCGCGCGCCATCGGCGCTGATTGCGGCGGCGTCACCGTCTGGTCGCTTTACGTGCCGCACGGCCGCGCCCAGGGCGACCCCCACATGGCCTACAAGCTTCAGTTTCTACAGGCTTTGACGCACGATGCCGTGCGGTCGCTATCCGCCGACCCTCAGACCCAGCTCGCCTTGGTGGGCGATTTCAACGTCGCCCCACTCGACAGCGACGTCTGGGACCCGGCGGTTTTCGAGGGCAACACCCACACTTCGCCGCCCGAGCGGGCGGGGTTCGCGGCGCTGGCCGAGGCCGGTCTGCGCGAGGTCACACGCGACCACCTGTCGGCTGAGCACGCCTACACATTCTGGGACTACCAGCAGCTTCGCTTCGCCAAGAATGAGGGCATGCGGATCGACTTCGCCTACTGCTCACCCGCTTTGGCGGATCGGGTCAAGGCGGTCCGCATCGCCCGGGAGGAACGCAAGGGCAAGGGCGCCTCTGACCACGTTCCCGTCGAAATCGATCTTGATTAGGGCGTTCAGACGCCAAGCGCCCGGGTCCGCCGGCCAACGTGGACGGACCCGGGTGCCTGGCCTGGTAAACCAGCTCAGTAGCGGATGTAGACCGCCTGCGACTGGAGGTACTCGTAGAGGCCGTGCTTGCCGTCCGCCCCGCCGATCCCGGACTTGCGCCAACCGGCGTGGAAGCCCTGGATGCCTTCGAAGTGCTCGCGGTTGATGTAGGTCTCACCGAAGTTGATGTCCTTGACCGCTTGCATGGCGGTGGACACATTGGTGGTCCAGACCGATGAGGTCAGGCCGTACTCGCAGTCGTTGGCATCGGCCACCAGCTGATCGTAGTCATCCCACGGCAGAACCGGCAGCACCGGCCCGAAGACCTCTTTCTGCACAATCTCCGAGTCTTGCGTCGCCCCCGCCAGGATGGTCGGCTTGTAGAAATAGCCCGTGCCCAGGTCGGCCGGCTCGCCGCCGGTCACAACCTCGGCCCCGTCCGCGACCGCCCGCTCCACCATGCCGCTGATCTTCTCCAACTGGGCGGCGTCGACCTGCGATGAGTAGGCCACGCCAGCGGCCGCTGGATCGCCGATCTTGGCGGCTTCGAAAGACGCCTTCAGCTTGTCCATGAACTCGGCGTAGACGTCCTTGTGGACATAGGCGCGCTCGGCGCAGTTGCAGACCTGGCCGGAGAAGATCAGGCGGGAGTCGGTCACGCCCTTGACCGCCAGGTCGAGGTCCGCGTCCGGGAAGACAATGGCCGGGGCCTTGCCGCCCAACTCCAACGAGGTCTTCATGATCTTCTCGGCCGAGGCCTTGATGATCTCGACGCCAGCCTCGACGGAGCCCGTCAAGGAGACGATGTCAGACAGGGGATGGCGCACCAGCGCGTCGCCCAGGCTGGCCCCGCCGCCGCTGACGAAGTTGAGCACGCCGGCCGGCAGGCCGATGTCCTGGATCAACTCCGCGAAGCGCAGGGTGCTCAGCGGCGTGGTGCTGGACGGCTTGATGACAGTGGTGCAGCCGGTCAGCAACGACGGCGCCACTTTGCGCGCCATGACGAAGAACGGGAAGTTCCACGGGCAGATTCCGACCGCCACCCCGATCGGCTTTTGGAACAGCAGGATGTTCTCCTGCGGGTCGTCCGAGTTGATGATCTCGCCTTCGTAGATCCGCGCCCAGCCCGCGTAATAGTCGA
>JAITJY010000074.1 GCA_031278675.1 Bifidobacteriaceae bacterium | reverse complement strand
GCCTCAGCCGAGGCGGGGTTGTCCTGCACGATGCCGAACGCGGAGACCGGCATGTTCAGCTCGGCGGCCAGCAACTGCGTGATGGTCCGCAAGGCCGCCATGTTCGGCTCAGCGGTTATCTGGGGAAACGCTCCCACAGTTGGCAGGTCGCCGTTCTCGTCTCGGGTCAGCGCCAGAATCCGGCCGATGATCGACTCGAACGCCGCCTCCTGCCAGTTCCCGTCCTCGTCGTGGAAGGCGTCTTCGGTGACGCCCAAGACGTAGCGTTGCGGGGCGGAGAAGTACTCGTAGGCGACCTCGGACCGCAGCGCGGTGCGGATACCGGCATCGGTCAGATACATGACGGCCCGCGAGATCCGCGACGACCCGAACGGCCGCTGTAGCCGTTGCCGATAGACCAATGGTTCAACTGGGACACCCAGTTCGTGGCGGACCTCACGCACATCCCAGGTCCGGCCTTGGCGCCGGCAGCACACCACACGGTCAGGGACGTACAAAGCGAAGTCCACAACCCCGCCGGTATTGTCGGTCTCGAAGACTGTTAACGCGTTCTTCAGACCGTAGGTCCGTGGATCCCAGGTACCCGTTGCGAACTCGCCGGACCGGAAAGACCACAGCTCTGGCGGCTCGCCGGCGTCGACGTCACCGGCAGTCAACGAACAGAACGCCACCGAGCAGATAGCTGACTCGACCAGCGCTTGCGGGAACTGCGTCTCCAGATGGTTTAGCGTCCACACCTCGCCCACGCCAAGGCCTTCAACATCAGCCTCAGGGTGAGTGAACCCGTCTAACACGGTCCGCTTGCATAGCTCATCGACACCCTTAGCTGGCCAGCCGAGAGCTATCTCGACGTGCTTCATCTGTTTCGGCAACGCGATGCCGAAGTCCTTCAGGGACTGGTGCAGATCGTAGTAGTTGCGGCGGACCCGGTTACGCCACGCCTTACGCGCCAACTGCGCCATCAGCCCCCTCACGAGGTCCTGGTCAGCGGCATCCAACGCCGGTACGAGAGGGACACCCGAGGGCGTCTTCATCGCTGTAGTCGGCGAGACTGTCATCGTCGAGTCACCACCCTCGTTCTCCTTCCAGGCCGTCGTTTCGATGTCATGACCCCGTAGTACGCCAAAGTTCCTGCTACCAGCGGGGAGATGTCAGTCTCGCCGCGGCGTTGCCAGCCCCACCCGCCGCCGGCGCCGATGTCGCGTTTAGCAGCAGAGACCGCAGCACGGTCCAAGGCGGGCTGCGCGTAATGAGTTACAGCAGCAGCCTTGACCGCATCGTGCAGCATGCCGCAGGCCCTGGTGAACATGCCGGTGCTAGTGACAGTGACCTGCACGCGTCGTTCCAGCAGCTCAGGGATCAAGGCCGCCGCCGGAGACTGAGCGTCGATGACGACCGCTACGGTTGCTGGCCACCGTTCAGCGATCCACTCCGCAACCCATGCGGCACCAGACGTAGCTGACCGGTATTCAGCAACCTCCAAGTGGACTGGGCCGGTTGCAGGTCGTAGAGCCGCCACGATCGATACAGAGGTGCGGCTCGGTGGCATATCAACACCGAAGGCTACGATACCCGCCATTGGTGGCTCAGCCGTGGCCAGCGGCGCCCAATCGTTTGTTGAGAATACCGCCTGCGAGCCCGCTGCTGGGCGCCACCACCCGAGGCACTCCCGCGCGAATGACTCCGGTGTAGACCGGACCAGATCATCTGCCATACCCATGACAGAGATCCGGGTCCCCAACGCCGGATTAGTGGCGGCCCACCGCGCCCGGTCAGACACGTCTCCGACCTCATCAACCGACCACTCCGACCAAGCCAACCGACGCGGCCGACCCTTCAATGCCTTATTCCTCAGCGCAGTGAATACCTCGCCTGGCGCGGATGGGCCCGGCGGAGTCCCTAAGTAAATGATCTGCTGATTCCCAGATGGGCTCGCCCGCATCGTCAGCATCAACGCGTCGAGTTGGTCCTGGGTCAGCTCCTGTGCCTCGTCCAGCACCAAGTCATCAATAGAGTAGGAACGTCCCGAGCCACGCGTCCGCGTGGTGAACTCAAGCGAGCCGCCGTTAGACAGCCATATCCCTTCCTGGCCATTTGCTGACCGAAGCGAGACAACCATATCCCGCAGCTCAGGGAACGCAGGATTAGTGAACGCCGCCTTATACCGGTTGAAGGTCTTACGTGTGGCCGCCGCTAGGTGAGCGGTGTGGAGGATTCGGCGACCCATGACCGTCATCTTGTACAGGCTCCAGACCTCTACCCCAATGGTTTTCCCGTTCTGGCGGGGCGCAGCTAAACCGCAGGTAGATGCCGCCCACTTCCCTGAGCGTTGCTCTCCGGACCAATCCCGCACCAACTCGACCTGCCACCTGTCCAACGGCACCCAGTACAACGATGCCAGATAGGCAACGTCGTCCGCAGAGTCAACCACCGCGCGCGGCGCGACCCGCCTGGTCGGTTCTTGACTGCCTCTGAGCGCGTCGTTGGGCAAGTTCGTCAACTCCTCCGCCGCCGCGCGTGACCGCGCGCCGCCCCAGCGCGTCCAAGTCGGCGTCCACTTGTTGTAGCCTGCGGGCCAGCGCAGGCAAGTCCCGCGGCGACTCGCACGCATCCACCGCCGCCGCTAACCGAGCACGCAGTGCTCCCAGCACAGCCTCCCGACCCGCAGGGACAGCCGCTGCCACAGATATGCCACCACCGGCGGACTGGACCCGGGAGCGAGCATCACGGACCTTCAACGCCGCCAGCACTGCGGACGGGTCACCGCCAGCACCCAATTCCAACATCGCAGAATGCAACCGTTCCAAGTCCGCATCCCTGGCCCGGGCGTCAGCGTCCCTGGCCGCCTGGGCCGCCACAACTGAGGCACGCAGCTCCGCCTCCGCCTCCTTCAAAGTCCTCAGGTGGCAAAGCCGCTTCAGGTCCGAGAGCGACGCACCGTGCGCGAACGCATCCAACGGGTCAACCAAGGCCATCCCCGGAACCCCCTCTCGCGGGACCGCAACGCCGCCCGCAGATCGAAGAACACACCCGTCGAGACCACAGCGCGGCCATCGCAGATGAAAGACACACCTGCCGCCTCCCAACCCGGGCCGTCCCGGCAAGCGACAAACACCGCTAAACCGGTGCCGGCGGCATCGACCTCCGACCAGAGCACCCGTCCGGGCAGGCGACGCAGGAAACGCGCCGCAACCGGCGCCAGACCACCGCCCGCAAGACAGCCCGGCAGTGCGTAACAGCCAATACCGCTGCCCGTCCGCACCAGCCGAGCCCCGCCCCCTCGGGCAGGCGACCGGACCGGCTCAGAGCGCTGCTCCAGAACCGACGGCCGGTGGCGCGCTCTGTAGGCAGCGACCCGGCACCGCGCCGAGCACCACCGCCTCAGGCGACCAGGCCCTGCCCTGGCCTCGACAAGCACACCGCATCGGCACTCCATACCCCCGATTCTACCACCAGCCGGTAACGAATTATCGGGTCTGACCAGCGCATATACCAGGCCGAGCGGCCGTCTCGGGCAGTGGCGATAGCCGCCGCCAGCAGCCCACAGACAGACTAAGAAACCAACAGCCACAACCGCTGACCCAAAGCCCGCCACGTAGCGAGGGCACGTACACCACGGCGGATACACCGCAACTAAACCAGCGCCGCCCCTGGGGTGCCCCAACCCCCAGGCAGGAGAAAACTGCCTGGGGGTATTTTGGCCCTATGCCCAGGAGGGGTGGCCAGCATCCGGGGCAGGGGGGATACCCCCCTGGGTTCACGCTCACCACATCCGGGACCGCGGTAGAGGTAAATTTCCCGAGTTTTTGGCGTTTTTCGCGGACTTTTGGCCGTTTCCGGCGCGTTGGTTACAGTCTCGGTGAGTGAGACGCAGGTTCTCCCGCGTAGTTGGGCTGCCGCCCAGTGAGACGGCCAGGAGTTCATGGACCTCCGGGGAGCCCGGTAAACCCGCAGGGAGGTCCTTGTCCACGGGCCGGCCACACAGACAGCAGAGGTCTTCCTCGGCGAGAACCCGCACGCGGGCCTGGCGGCGGCGGTGGCCGTTGGCCGTACGGGGGTTCGATTTCTGGCGGCGCCTAGCGCTACCACCACTAGAGACCACGCGGGGAGGAGGGCATATCAACCACCTGGGGGGACCAATCGAAGATGAGGCGCGACACGGGTCGAACCAAGCCCGCCTTCGGCAGGGAGAGGGGTTAGAAAACATGTGAGCTAACACCAGTTAACGCGACACATTGTCAAGCACCGGGATCGCGGCGCGGCGTGTCGCGAATCCACGACGGCGGACGGCCCCGCGCTGGCCGAGCCGGAGACTCCAGAACGGATACCCGAATCCCGACTCGGGCACCGCTCCGCGTAACACGCAATCGCCCTTCGCGCACCCAGCGTTGCACCGTCCTGCGTGAGACACCGAGGACAAGGGCCGCGTCACCCGTCGAGACCATAACTCAATTATTCCAATCGCTCGGCACCGCGATGGCCGCAGCTTGACGCTCCAACGCTGCTGACTCCGCAGTCTGCTGGCGGAGGACTGCCGCAAGGTGCGGCCACTCAGCCGGCGGCCGGCTATGCGACTCAACGCCAGATGCGCACCGGATCACGGTACCGATCTGCCCCGTATCGTCCAGCTCAGCCCACAGCCGATGCCCGCAAGGTTCCAACACCGGACAACGCAAGTCGGATGGCAGCCATACCCGGCGCGTTGCTGGCCCATCGAGCATCAGACGGCACGCCACCAGCAGCCGATCCACGTCGTACCGTTCACATGCGTACAGGTCAGCATCCGAACCGTAGTAGCCGATCCAACCCCGCGCGATGTACCGCAACAGGTTCGACGGGATCAGGAGACAGTTGCCCCACAGCTCGCCCGTCAGCGGATGAAGATGCCGCTGGCCATGCCCACCGGTCAGCGGGTGAGGACACCTCACCCGGAACCCGTCGGTCTCAGCATCGACCGACAGATCCCAGGTCAGGTGAGCGATCCACTGCTCACAGTCAGCAACTGCGTCCACCAGGTCGATATCCAACGGCGGCCGCGATCCACTGACCGAAGACCGCCGCCCGCGTGAGCTGTCCCGGCGGGTCCCACGCAGCAGCTCCAGCCGATCCATCAGATCAGCCAGCGTCATCATGTCTTGCCTCAACCGTTCCAGGTCCGGTGCCGGCACCGCCAGGACGCTCACAGCTCAGCCCCGTCCAGACAGCCCCGGCACGGCTGGTCCAGCCCATGGTCCGGGCACATCCCCACTGGTCGGGGCTCCAAACCACGAGCAGAACCCGCCCACGGCGACCCGAACCTCCCAGCAGGCAACTCCACCAGCGGGTCTGGATCGGGGCGCCATCGAGCCGCGCTCACCCCGTCAGACCCAGCCCCACCAGACTCAGCTCCAGCCAACTCGGCGGTCGGTTCGGTTGGCGGACACCCGACCGGCGGGCACCCAGCCGGTGGCCCGGAGCTGGCCCGGCCGGACCCGGCCGGAACCCTGCCCGGATTGGTTAACCCTTTCCCTGACCCTGCCCCGCGCGAGGACAGTTCGACCGTGACGGTCGTTTGACCAGCAGATACAGGGCTTGGACCGTCACGGGTCCGGGGTCTGGTCCGCAGTAGTCGGCGTCGCGGTGGGCGCACCACTGGAGACGTAGAGGGAGCGGCGGCCACGGAGTTGGGTTGGCCGGTTGACCCGGCCAGCGTTACCGCCTCGCAGGCGGTCGGGGCTAAGCCCGACCCGTCCGTGGCCGTCGGGGAACAGCCTCCGCCGTCCGCATGGACCGCAGGGCTTGACGGGGCCGTAGGTACGGCTTGGCCGGTTGACCCGGCCAGCGTTTCCGCCTCGCAGGCGGTCGGGGCTAGGCCCAGCCCGTCTACGGCCCTGGATGGATGAGGCGCGTCCGCCTCCCGCAGCGCGTCCGCTGCGGTCTCGGTGTCCCGCGTATTGCACTCTGGTAGGGCAGGCCTCGCCCTACCAGAGTGCATTAACGCCGACACTGAGGTTCGTGGTGTGCTGTCAGCCGCGAGCGCTGCGGCGTTGTCGCGCAGCGGGTCGGGTAGGCCATCGTCGCGTGGGGCCGGCCGCAGGGTCAGGCCAGCAGCGGCCGGCGCCCGCTGCGCTTTGGCTTGGTTGCAGGCTTTGCAACACAGCACCAGGTTTGCGAGGCCTATTGCCACGCCGGGGACCACATGGTCCAGGTCGGCCCGTTGCGGGCCGCGTGTGGTCTGTTGTTTGACGAGGGTGCCGCAGTAGCGGCAAAGGCCCGTGACGGGGTTGGCGGGGTCGATGGCGTCGCGTTGCCAGACAGCGCGGCGTAGCGCGGCGTCCTTGAGTTCTTTAGCGGTCGCGCGTTTCGCGCGGATCTGGGCGCCGGCACCGTATCCCAAGTCGGCCCAGTCATGGAACAGCCAGGTACCGGGCGGGGCAGGTCGGCATCGGGGACAGGTGTGTCCGGTGGTGTGCCAGAACCCGGCATCGACCAGGCGGGCCGCTAGCCGCTCTGCGAGGTTACGGTCCAGTAACAGTCGGATCAGATCTGGGAGCGTGACCTGCCCATCAGTGAGGGACGCTTGGGTGGCGGCGCCAGCCAGGACCCACAGCCCGAGAGCTTGCAGTCCCTCGGGCTCCTGAGCGAGCGCGGTCGCCTCAACCAGGCTCTTAGTCTTCTTGTTCACCGGTAGCTGGTCGTCCACTTGGAAGAACGGCATTCACACAGCCGTCCTCAGCGGGGATGCAGGGCTGCCCGTGCTTAGTGCTGCCAACTCGCGGCGGCACCTGTCGCACTGGTCAGGGAGTCCGGGGTCGGCCGATGGTGGCTGATCCGCCCCGGCGGCGACCCGCCAACCAGCGCGTCGCGCGAGTTCGCGCGCCGCTGCCACGTCCGGCGCCCCGACGGCTTCGTCGCGCCAGTCACCGCACCAGTCGCACAGGACCCTGATGATCGTCAGGAAAGCAGTCATGGCACATCCTCGTCATCGTCATCGTCGGGATCGTCGTCATCGTCGGGATCGTCGCTATCGTCGGGATCGTCGGGATCGTCGGGATCGTCGTCAGCTTCGTTGTCGATGGTGACGACGAAGGCGGTGTTGTCGTCGGTATCGGTGTTGTTGAGTAGATCTTCGGAGAGGCTGAACAGGTCCGGCTGGTGGTGGCCTACCGGCGGTGTGGTACGGATCAGCAGTCTCGCATCCTGGTCGATCGCATACCCGGCGTAAGCCGCTGACCGGTCGAACGGTGTAGAGGCAACCGCCGCGAGGCTCGCGCCGCGCCGCTCGGCCGCCGCGAACGCGATTGAGCGGTCTATCTCCATCAGCATCCGCACCGGTGCCGGCTCGATAGCTACCAGCCTGAGCACGGTCTCGTATGCGCCTGTGTCGGCATCCACGATGAGGCGGTGTGTTTCGACGACACCCAGGACGAGCGACTTCGATAAGGGCGGACCCGCCCTCAGCGCCGCAGTGATCGTTGGCAGACCGGACGCGTCTAGTTTGTCGATCTTTGGTAGAGCTATTACGAGTTTGGTCATGAGCTTTCTTTCTGGTCTTGGACGGGTGACGTAAGCCACCGGGTTAGCGCTTCGGACAGGGCTTCGATCCGCTCAGTCGTATCACGCGACATCACCGCGATCTGATGAGCGACCAGCGCGTCGTCAAGACTCGCTGGTCGGTCATCACGTCCAGGACACGCCTGCCGGTCTACTTCGAGGGCTTTCAGCTCCGCCAAGCGGCAGATCGTTGCCGCTATCTTCAATACCAGCACTTCAGCGGGGGCCGGGGCGTCGGTCAGTGGTGAGGTCATGCGACCACCGCCACGGGACGGCCGACGCGGCACTGAGCACATATCCCTGAGCCGAACACCATCTGTCCGCACACTCGGCACGCGACCGCTGCCCCATCCGCTGAGTCCACCCAGGTCACCTGGCAATCCACGACCAGCTCGACAGTCACGGCCGCCTCCTCGATCGCCACAGCCTTCACGCCGACCTCACTCAAACCCCGGGCTGCCAGCGACGCACGCGCAGCAGCGAGCGCCGAAGAACTCACGTCGCTGTAAGTCAAAAACTGGTTTACGATCGGGGCCCGCCAGACATAAACCAGCACAAACCCGTCCGACGAACCAGACGAACCAGGTTTATGACTCATCGCGGTTCCCTCCGTCCCGGTCGAAGAGGGCCCGCAACAGCAGGTCACCAACCACCAGCACCACAAACACAGGCGCCAAGACGACCATGCTCTGTGCTAGGTCCAGCCACGCGCCACCCATCACGCTGCCCTCCCCCGCCGGCGGGGTCCGAACCCAGGCTGATACTCCAACAGCGTGAGCACATCAGCCTCCAAGACCCGCATGTATCGGCCCCGCCGATAGCACGGCAGACTCCCGTCCGCGATCCGTCGCCGGATTGTCTTCCCAGAGACACCGAGGAGTGCACCGGCCGCATCGAGCGTGATCAGGCGGCGCGCCACATCCACCGTCAACGGCGCTGCTGCACGGCCGCTCACCGTGCGCCTCCGTGGGCGAGTTTGGCGTCATCGTCCCACAGCTGATCCATCCTCGCGCGGCCAGCCCGCGACGCTTCCCACTCGGCGCGCATCGACTCCAGCCATCCAGGAGGCGCCGGCACATACTCCTCAGCTTCGGGAGGCGACGGCACCGCCAGCGCCGCGAGCGCCGGATGACGATGCAGGTCTAGCCAGCGCCGCGCTGCCCGAGTCCTGACAGAGGCCGCCGCGATATTGCTGGCTGGGCCGCAAACATCACAACACAGTAGCAATGAGCCATTCACCGGCTTGAACCGGATCGGGCTGCCTGACGCGCTAGTCATGTCCGGCTCCCGGGCCAGCCACGCCCGCTACCTCCAACAGCATCACCGCTCCGGCGGCTAGCCGACGTTGGCTCTCCCGCAGGTACATCGCTGTCTGGTCAGCCACGTCTGAGGCTGTGAGGTCCTCCACGCCGGCCGCGTTTTCCCACTGACCACGCATATCGGCGACTACGGCTCTAAACACCTGAACGGCGGCGCCTGGGGCGGCGGCCGGGGACTGGTCTGCCACGGCTGCCATGTCCATCAGACACACCAGGCTCGCATCGACAGCAGCCCACCCCACCAGGTCGGCATGGTCTGGGTCACCCATACGTACCCTGATCTCTGCCGCAGGCTGAGCCATACCCGAAGCGGCGTCCACCATCAGCTCAGCCGCATACCTGATCACGGTGGCCACTACCGGGTCCGCGACAGGCCGGTTCGCGGCGGCCTTATCAGCCGCTGCCCTGAACCACGCGCCGTCTACCCCAGCGGCCAACGTCTTCGAGGACCGATCCGCCAAAGCCGCGAGTGCCTGGACAACACCGGCCGGTGGAGGCAGCAGCAACACGGTCGCTGCCCAACTGACCACGGTCTGCGCAGCTATCGATTCGCTAATATTCACGGCAGGTCACCCGGAGCCGTCTGGGTCGGGTAGCAGCCCAGCCAGGATCGTGACGACCGTTGTCGCGAGGTTTGTTATCGCGACTGTGAATGCGGCGGTCGGCACCCACCGCTGTTCCCACCGTTCTGCGTCATCGACCAAAGCGCCGAGCGTCTGCATCAGCGTGATGGTGGCGATCGCGTCGTCTTCCGACACAGATGCATCCTCACCGATCTTGAACGCGACATCAGCGGATGTCCGGGCCTGCTGCCACAAGGCCGCGACACGCGGCGGCGCACTAGCGGGAAGCAGAGTCGAGGGCATCATGTCTAGAACCACCCGGCTCTGCCGCATGAAGGCCGCCGCACTTGCGGACGGCACTATTAGTTGTTCACTCATCAGAAATCCTCCTTGTTGTTCGTTGCCGCCGAGGCGGCGTGGAGTTATGGGGTCCGGCGCGGGTCTTCCCCTGCGGTATGACCGCCCTCATCGCACCGGACCCCGCCCTGGGCCTCTCCCTCCCCAAGGAGACGACACAGGACACCTACCTGCGAAGCGAAGACACGACTGGCGGCGGCGTTGGGGCCGACAGCGAGCGCCGCCTCCAACGCAGCCGCGAGGTGAGCACGGTCTAACGCGTTTTGAGGTCGCTCCGGATAGACGGCTCGGCACGCATCCAAGGCGTCCCGAGCCGTGTCCTCCGACACCCTGATCGTTGTCGCGCCCGCAGGTAGGCCATGACCGGATATCAGGACCTCCAGCGCCGCCGCGAACCGGCACCGGGCAGCGAACGCTTGCTCTGCGTCGGGAAGACCCGCAGCCGCGTCATCGTAGGCCTGCCAGACCGCATCCCAAGCGGCCCACAGGACCGCCTGGAGGGCCGCAGGGGTCTCGACATCGATCGAGACGGTCCTGATCGATCCGTCGCTCACCGCACTACCTCCTTGGGGGGGTCGAGCGGCGCCGCTGGAGAACACCCAACGGCATCCTCACGCTGCGCGGCCATCAATGCAGCTTGCAGAGTACACAGCTCGACGTAGCGGCGGACCGTGCTGCCTACGGTCGCATCCGCGAGCACGTCTGCGGACACCAACGAGAGTTCTCTTTCCCGAGACTCGTCGAGGGGCCACGCCCCGAGATACTCATCCCTGTCCAGGAATGCCTCATGGACGGCGCGCCCCACCAGCACCGCCAGCTCGCGGTACTGCCAATCAGCTAGCCGCACCACCAACAGCTCGTCCCCGCTGGACAGGTCCACCGCCGCGGGCTCCGTCGCGTCCTCCGCATCAGCAGCGAGCGCCGCCAGTACTATTTGCTCTGCCCTGCGGATATGCCCATGCGGGTCGCTCGGGATCTCAGCCAAGACCTCCGCGAGTAGCTGCGCGTCCTCCCGGTACGCGAACAGGCAGCGCATCTTGCTCCAGGCGGCGCGGAGGCTCTCCAGCGTATACGCCCACAAAGTATGGTCGCGGCGAGTGGCGCGCCGCACGGCGATCTCTAGCGCATCAGCCAGCGCTTGCCAGTCGTACAGGCAGTCGGGTTTGATCCAGACGCCCGAGTCGCTGCCGCCCATGATGGACCTGCCGCTCATGATGCCACCCCTTCCGGGTCGTCGGCCCACAGAGACTGGTCCGCGCGCGCCCACACGGCCGCGACGCTGGCCTCCGGGTCGGCCTGCGCCTCTCGCGCCACCAGACGCAGCAACCGGGCCGCCTCGACCGGATGGAGCGCGCCCGCGCTCACGACGCCACCCCCACAGGCGACGACGACACCAGCGCCGGCACGGGAGCAGACAGCACGTCCTCGAGTTCCTCGGCCCAGCCCATGATCTCTGAGGCCTTGACGTGCGAGATCCGCGCGAACCCGACCAGTTCCTCGATATCGAACGCGCGGTCCCCGTTGAAGGAACGCCAGAGGCTCGTCGTGCTGATGCCCATCGCGGCTGCGACCGCCTCTTGGGACAGGCCGCGCGTTGTCATGACAGTCCGGACGAAGGCCGC
>JAITJY010000401.1 GCA_031278675.1 Bifidobacteriaceae bacterium | reverse complement strand
GTGCACGTAAGGCTCGTTCGAGGGCTTCGGCGTCCCAGGCGGCTTGGCGGTCGTGGCCTTCGTTTAGAGCGAGGCGGGCGGCGGCGGCGCGGGCGGCATCGTACATTTGAACGAAGCTAGTGGTATCTATCTCGCCAAAAGCGTCCAGGAGGTCGCGCTGTTCGGCGGCGGCGCGGAGGCGGAGCTGATCCGACTGGCCGTGCACCGCGACCAAGGCGCCAACCGCCGCCGCCAACGCGCCTGAGGGCACCGCGACCCCGCCGAGGTGTGCCCTGGAGCGGCCGGCGGCGCTCACGGTGCGGGCGGCAATCAACTCACCGGCCTCCAAGACGGCGCCGCACTCGGCGGCAGCGAGTGCCGCCGGGTGGCCGTCCGGAACCTGAAAAACGGCGCTGACCTGGGCGCGCTCCCCCGCTACCAGGCTCGAGTCGGCCCGGGAGCCGGCCAGCCAGTTCAAGGCGGTCAGCAGCATGGTCTTACCGGCTCCGGTCTCACCGGTGATGGCGGTCAGCCCTGGGGGCAGCGTCAATTCGGCGCGGCGAATCACGCCGATCCCGCTCAGTTCTAGTTCACGCAGCACTAGCGGGCCACCTGCCGGTTCGCCCGCCATCCGTCAACCGGGAGGTCAAACTTGCGCACCAGGCGCTCGCTGAATGGCGCTGCGCCGAAGCGCACCAAATTGATCGTTTGCGAGCCGACCCGCACGTCGATTCGGGCACCCACATCAAGCGGCGCGGTGCGCCGCCCATCGCAGGCGGCCAGCGCCTCGGACCGCGAGCCGGCGTGGACTTCGACTGTGACGGTCGATTCTGGTGGAACCAGGAGCGGGCGGTTGAACAGTGCATGTGCCGCAAGCGGCACCACCAAGAGCGCTTTCAACTCGGGCCAAACGATGGGCCCGCCACCGGAGAAGGCGTGCCCCGTTGAACCGGTCGGTGTTGCTATGACAATTCCGTCGCAGCCGAAGGAACTCAGTCCCTGGCCATCGACTTTGATTGTGACCTCGACCATCCGTTGGGGCACCACTTTTTCCAAGGTGACCTCGTTCAGGGCCCAGCCGTACCACAAATGCCCGTCGGCGTGGATTACTTTGACCTCGAGGGTGGCGCGCGGCTCAACCCTGAAATCGCCGGCCACCACCTGGTCGATCGCCTCGGCCAGTTCGGGCGCCTCACGTTCGGCGAGGAACCCGAGGTGTCCCAGATTGATCCCGAGCAGTGGTGTGCCCTGGTTGTAGACCAGTTCCGCGGCGCGCAGCAGGGTCCCATCGCCGCCTAACACCAACACCAGGTCGAGGTGAGCGCCCGAATGCGACTCGGGGTCGGTGACCTCCCAGCCGGCCTGTTCAAACTGCCGGCGCGCGGCAAGCTGGGCGTGGTCCGCATCACGCTCCGCGCGGTGCGCCACGATCAGCACACGCCCGCCCATCAGGCCCTCACCCCCCACGCGCGCTGTGCGTCCAGCCCCAGGCCCGCGCCCCCGGCAACACCGTCTGCCCCGCCGCCGCTGCCGCCCGCCGCCGCGTCACACCGGGCAGCCGCTGCGTCACGCCGGGCAGCCGCCGCGCCCCCGGTGGCTTCGCGCCAGGCGGCGGCTTCCACGCCGGCCAGCGTCAAACCACTGTTAGCGCTCACATCCGATCCGGCGGCTTCCCGCGCGAGCTTTGGGCCGGGTGCTTGAAGATCCAAAAAGAACTCGACGTTGCCGGAGGGGCCGGGCAGGGGTGAGCGGACGGCATCGTGCACGGCCAAACCGGCGGCGGTGGCTGCCTGCGCTACTGCAACGACCGCGCTGGCCCGATCTGCGGGCGAGGTCACCACGCCACCGGAGGGCAAGCGGTCCCTGCCGACCTCAAACTGGGGTTTGACCATCAACAGGAAGCGGGCGCCGGGCGCAGCGATCCGGGCGAGCGCGGGAATGACGTGGCGCAGCGAAATGAACGACAGGTCGGCGACCAGCAGTTCTGGCGGCGGCTCAATGCAGGCGGGGGTGATGTGGCGAACGTTTGTGCGGTCGTGGACCCGGACGCGGGGGTCTTGACGCAGCCGCCACGCGAGTTGCCCGTAGCCCACGTCAACCGCGTGGACCAGCGCGGCCCCACCGCGCAGCAGCACATCGGTGAAGCCGCCGGTTGAGGCCCCGGCATCAAGGCAGACCCGTCCGCCGATGCCGACCGGTCGCCCCCGGTGCTCTAGTTCCGTGAGGGCGCCGGCCAGTTTGTGGGCGCCGCGTGAGGCGTAGGCGGCGTTGCCTGAGTCGGCGGCTTTGACGCTGATGGGGGCATCTTGGTCAACCTGGGTGGCGGCTTTGGCCGCTGGTGTGCCGCGCAGTTGGACGGCGCCTGCGGCGATCAGTTCGCTGGCGTGGCGCCGCGAGCGGGCAAGGTGCCGCCGCACCATTTCTTGGTCGAGGCGCCGCCTCACCGCGCCACCGTGTTCCCGAGTAATTCTTCGAGTTCGGCCAGGGCTGTTTCATAAGCCACGACCCGCTGGTCGAGGGGCGCTTCTTCGGCTAGGCGTGCCCGCCGGACAATCTCTTGAGCCTCCACGGTATCCAACGCTACCCGAGCCCCCGGGCGCGAAGCGCCCCAACAGCCCCACCAATTCCGGTTAAGACCCCGACGGTTGCCCCCGAATGGGGCCAATCCCGCCCCGGGAGGCTAATACAGTTGGCGCCCGCAGTTGCCGCAGAACTTGGTGCCCGTGGTGGGAGTGCCGCAGTCCGGGCAAAAACGCGGCCCTACCTGAGCCGCGCTTCCGGCGGCCGCGCCGCCGGCGGCCGCGCCCGCTCCGGCATCAGCCGTCGCGCCGGGTCCAGGCCCTGTCACCGGTACGGGTACGTCGGCGGCCGGAGCCGACGGCGCACCCCACCCGGCAGCCGGGACTGGGGCCAGCGGCTGGCCGGGCGGCGGTTGGTTCGGGGGCACCCAGGCGCCGGCGGGGCCACCGGTTCCCGGGTCGGCGCCGCCCGGCGCGGGTGCGCCCTGGGCGGGTGGTACCAGCGGGCCGCCGAACAGCCCCCCGGCCGCACCGCCGGCAAACCCGATCCCGAGCATCCCCCCGGCGCCGCCGCCCGGGTTTTCTCCAGCAGCTTGCAGGGCGTCAGCCACGGTCCCGGCCACATAACCGCGTTGGATTGCCGGGTCGGACAACATGGCGCCTCTGTTGCGCAGGTTGATCAGGTCGCGCGATTCGTCGGTGTAGCTGACGGATTCGACGGCGACTCGGACAATCTCAATCCCGCGCGTCTGGGTCCATTCGGCGTCCAACAGACTGGCCATGGCCTGGGACAACAGGTCCTGGTGTTGCTGGACGGCGCTGACTCGCACGCCTTGCCCACTGAGCTGCGCGATCGCCGTGGTCAGCTTTGACATGAACTCGGCGAGGAATTGATCGTCAATATCGGAGAAATTGACCCGGGCCGAGGTTTTGTCGTAGACGTTCGCGAAGAACAAGAACGGATCGTTGATCAAAATGGTGAAGGACCCGAACGTCCTCAGGAACAATTCTGCGTTGTATGCGGTGTCGAAGTACTGGATGGCTTGTTTAGTGCCGAACTTGATGTCGCGGATCTCGCGCTGGGCAATGTAGATCACTTGTTGTTGTTGGGGCGTGGCGCCACCGAACTTGAACCGCTCCCAGGCTTGACGGAACGAATCGCCCCACTGCCCCACGAACACCGAGGGCTGGGTCGAGTTGTCGACGGTGTAATAGCCGGGCTCGGCGCTCGCGTCCAGCACGCGGCCGCCATCGACCAGCAACATGGTCATGTTGGTTGGGACCACGATCTTGGACCCGTTGGAGACAAGGTCCGCTGTCCCCTTCGTGTTAGAACCACGCCCATCCGCCCGCAGGGACTGCCCCCGGATCAATAAGGTGTCCTGTTTGACCAGGTCGGCGGGCACGCCGATCGCATCGAGCCACTGATCAGCCAAGGTGCCGCCGACGGCGGCGACGGCCGCTTTGATGAGTCCCATGTCATTAGCCTTCCGGGGTTCGCGGAACGAGTCTCGCCAAGCCTAGCCGCTGAGCCAGGATTCAAGCCATGCCTTGAGGTGTTGCGCGTCGTTCGGGAGGTCCGTGACCAGGCGCGGCGCGTCCATCAGGGCCGCAAACCGGGCGGGGATCGGTGGCCGGAAACCGACCGCCTCGGTGATCGTTTCCGCGAACTTGATAGGCAAGGCCGTCTCGGTGACGATCACGGGCCCGCCCCGCCCAGCGGCACCTAGGGCGTAGGCGACGTGGACGGCATCGGCCGTGTGGGGGTCCACCAATATTCCGGCGGTCTCCCATGTCTGCCGGATGGTGGCGATCCGGTCGGCGTGGGTGGATGTGCCGCTGACAAAACCGAAGCGGTCACGCAGACTCGCGAATTCGGGAGTATCGGCCAGCGAGAAAAAGCCCTCGCGCGGCAGTGCCACACCGAATAATGCCGCGACGCGAGCGCCATCGCGCCCCACCAGATCAGCCACAAACCGTTCAAAGTTCGACGCTTTAGAAATATCCATCGACGGGCTTGATGTCTCGTAGGTTTGGGCCGCCCCGCGCGGACGGTAAATCCCGGTCGAGAAGAACTCGTGGAGCACATTATTCTCATTTGTGGCAAGAATCAGCCGATCTATCGGCAAACCCATCTCGCGGGCAACATGACCAGCTAATATATTGCCAAAATTGCCGGTCGGAACAGCGAAGGAAACACAATCCGCGCCGGTGCGGAAATACGCTGCAAAATAGTAGATGACCTGAGCTATAACCCGCGCCCAGTTGATCGAATTGACTGCTCCGATATGCCAGCGGGCCTTGAATCCAGCATCCAGATTAACGGCCTTGACCAGGTCTTGGCAATCGTCGAACACGCCGTCAATGGCGATATTCGCGATGGCAGGATCATCAATTGAATACATCTGCGCCTGCTGAAATGGGGTCATCCGTCCGCGCGGCGTCAACATGGCGACCCTGATCCGCGACCGCCCCGTCAGCGCCACCTCGGCCGAACTCCCGGTGTCCCCGGACGTGGCCCCCAACACGGTCAGCCAGGTGTCGCGCCGCTCCAATTCGACCTCGAACAGTTGACCTAACAACTGCATCGCCATATCCTTGAACGCAGCGGTCGGCCCGTTCGCGAGCTGCGCTAACCAGAGGTTGGTGCCCGCCACGCGCTCCACCGGCACAATCTCAGGCGTCCCGAATTTCGCGGCGGTATAGGCCGCCTCGGCCATTTGGATAAGGCTGTGCCCGCCGTACTCGGCAGCAAACAATTCCAGCACGGCGGCGGCCAGGTGCGCGTAGCCCTGCGTGGCTAGCAGGTCGCGCCAGCGGTCTAGCCGAGCCGCGTCAACCTGCGGGTATGACTCGGGGATGTAGAGGCCGCCGTCCGGTGCGAGCCCGTCCAAGAGAACCTCGCTGAACGAGCGCGCTCCCCCGCCGTCCACTGCCCTGGTAGATACATAGCGCACGGTTCTCCAGGCTACCCTGACTAACTCCGCCCCGCCCCCGCGCGCCCGCGCACCCCGCCGCCCCGGGGCGGGCGGCCGGGCAGCCACGGCGGTACGCTGGCTTGACGTGGGCTCTTGGCACGCCAGCGGGAGCCGGATAGTTCGGAACAGCCAATAGGTAAAAGGAGTGAGTGGACATGACACAGATCACGGTGTTGGGCGGGACAGGTTACGCGGGGGCAGCGATCGTCGCTGAGGCGGTGCGGCGCGGCCACGAAGTAACGGCGGTAGCACGGCATCGGCCGACGGGGGCCGCAGCTATCGCTGGGGCGTCCTATCTCGAGGGGTCGGTGACCGAGCCGGCCTTCCTCGACGCCGCAATCGGCAAGACGGATGTGGTCATTTCTGCGCTCTCGCCGCGCGGGCCAATGCTGGGCCAGGTTCGCCGGGTCAACCGCGAACTGATCCGGATGGCTGACATGTTGTGGCAGTTCCGGCTCGGCGTGATCCTGGGCGCGGGCTCGCTGACAGCGGTGCCGGGCGGGCCGCCCCTGGCAGCGGGACCAGATTTCCCGGCCGCGTTCAAACCGGAGGCAGACGAGATGGCCGGAGTGCTGCAAGACCTCAAATCCAGCCCCGCCGGCGTCGACTGGTTCGGGGTCTCCCCCGCCCCCGCCTTCGGCGCCTTCGCACCAGGCGAAGCCAAAGGCTTCTACCGCACCGGCGGTGACGTGGTGCTGGTAGATGATTCAGGCTTCAGCTACATCTCCGCGCCGGACCTGGCACTCGCCGTCCTCGACGAAATAGACCGCCCCGCCCACAAGCGCCAAAGGTTCACGGTGGCGTACTGATCAAGCGCGGCGCCAAGCGCTGGGGCTGACCCCGCGCGGGGGGCGCCGTGAGGTGAGCGGACGGCATCGGGCAGCGGCAAACGGGAAGCCCCCAAGCCGTCGGCGCACGTTTGTGCAATAGCGCCGGAAAAATGGGCAACCCCGGCGGAGCCGTCATAGTGTCGTAGAAACGCGAGGTCAACGGCTGACCTCCGGGAGTTCTGCGAAAGGTTTGGTGGCTCGCGTGAGAACGCTCAGCGCTGACGTAGTGGTGATCGGCGGAGGCTCTACCGGCTGCGGAATCGCGCGCGACGCAGCGATGCGCGGCTTTACCGTGGCATTGGTTGAGCGGGCCGATCTAGCCCAAGGTACCTCGGCCCGCTTCCACGGGCTGTTGCATTCGGGGGGGCGATACGTGGTCTCCGACCCGGAATCCGCCCGGGAATGCGCCGAAGAAAACGGCATTGTCAAGCGGATCAATCCTGATGCCGTAGAAGACACGGGCGGGTTCTTTGTCCTCCTTGAGAACGATGACGAAAGCTTCGGCGACAAGTTTGTCCAGGGTTGCGCCGCCGCCGGGCTGCCGCACCGCGAAATCACCCCCGCACAAGCGCTGCGCTTGGAGCCACGGCTCAACCCGAAGGCAGTGCGCGTGATGGAGGTCCAAGACGGGACAATCGACGGCTGGACCATGGCCTGGGGCGCGATCCGCTCAGCGGTGGCCTACGGCGCACGCCTGCTGCGTTACACCACGGTCACAGCGATCGAGTTGAAAGGCGGCCGGGTCGCAGCCGTGCGCTGCCACGACCGCAAAGCCGATGAAGATGTGCTTATCGACACCGGTTTCCTGATCAACGCCAGCGGCCCGTGGGTGGGTCAAATCGCCGCTCTGATGGGAATCTACGACATCGATGTGATCCCCGGCCAAGGCGTCATGGTGGCTGTGGCGCATCGCCTATCCTCCCGG
>JAITJY010000325.1 GCA_031278675.1 Bifidobacteriaceae bacterium | reverse complement strand
CTGGGACACCTTTATCATAAGCTGCCTTGACTGACTCGATGTCTTTCACCAAAATATGCATATGGTGAACCATTGCGGTTGGTATATCTGCGATCCAGTGAAATAGTTGCGGAGGAGTTGGTGCGGTCATTGCCGTATTCACCTGCTTTCACATCGTTGTGTGGTTGGGACCTTCTTAGTTTGGAGGGTCCATGCCCCCTCGAAGTAGCCGCAGATCGTAGGGAATCTGGGCTTTTCACCCCGCACCAGTGCGGGTAGACCGCAGGTGCGTTGTCACCAGGTCGAATCCCCCCGCTTGAGCACGTCGAAGCCGCCGTCGCTGAACACGGTCTGGCCGCACAGGTTGGTGTTTTCCTCCGACGCCAGCCACGCCAGCAGATAGGCGTGCACCATCGGCTGGGCGACGGGCCCGTTGAGTGGCATGGGACTGGCTTTGAACGCACGTTCGCGGCCTTCAGGGGTGGACAGGTATCCGTTGGACAGAGGGGTTGTTGTAGGCCCCGGGGCGATGGCGTTGAGCGGGATGCCCTGCCCCGCCCATTCGTCCCGCGCCGCGTTGAGGCGGATCCACCGCGAGAAGGCCCGCTTGGTCGACCCGTAGATCTTGTAGTCCTGGGTCGGATCGCCTTCGAGTTCTGCGGCCCGCGCCAAGGCCGCCTCCTCTTTGTCCGCCAGCATCAGTTCGACCAGCAGCGGATCGAAGGGCTGCAGGCTGGAGTTGGAGGACACCCCCACCGCCCGCGGCTGCGGCGACGCGGCGAGCAGGGGGCGCGCCCCTTCCAGCGAGGCGACCATGCCGAAGTAGTTGACCGCGACCGTCTTTGGGATGCCCGCCGCGATCCCGGCGACCGCGATAACCGCATCAAGGTGGCCCCGCGACAGTTCGGCGGTCTGCTCCGCCAGCGCGCGGCGCCCAGCCGGGTCGGCCAGGTTGCACTCTATCTCGGCGCCCCGCAGGTCCGCCCCGATTACCTTGTGGCCGCGTTGCCGGAGCAGGTCCGCCGTGGCCAGCCCGATGCCCGATGCCGCTCCCGTCACCAAATAGGTCCTCATGTGTTGATACCTCCCATCCGCCGGCGCCCAGCGCCAGCCCCGTGTTGCTGCTCGCCTCGATCCGCGCCCAGGGCCACCGCCTGGTCAGTGGGCTGACGATCCCAGACCGGACACGATTTTCGGCACCTTGCACCGCATTGTGGGGTGCCCCAATCAGTTTGAGCCTTCGCTACCGCCTTGACGTAGCCGCAGGTTGCAGGGAATTCGCACCATCAATCCCGCACAAGTGAGGGTATGGCGCCGCTTGATGCGGCCAAGAAGAAAGCCGGCCCCAGCCCCGCATCCCCGGGGGTAAGCAACCCTGCGGGCCAGCAGCGATGGGCCAGAAGGAGCGGTTCGCGCAGGAGGCGGTTCGCGCCGCCAGCGCTAGACCCACTAGGGCTGATCGGCTAGGAGACGCAGCAACAACGCGCAATGCAGGCGCTCATCGGGCCCAGTTAACCGTGTGCCCAGCAACGCAAAGACCCGCATCAACCGATCAGACAGCGAGGTACGGTGCAAATGCAAATCGCGGGCTGTCTTAGCCAGGTTCATTTGGTTGTCGAGGAAGCATCTGAGGCACTCCACATAGCTTGTCTTCCCCGTTTCATCGTGGACCACCAAGCGCCGAATACCGGGAGTCAGGATTTCATGCAGTTGGAATTCGCCCAACGCTTGTTTCAACATATAGGCAAAAGCCTGGTCCTCGAATTGGTAAACCAAGCGCGTCGGCGCACTGTTCAGACCGCTCTTGAGCGCGCACAGCGCTTTGGCGTAGCCCACCCGCACCCCCGCCAAACCATCGAAAGTCTCACTGATGCCCGCGTGGAAACCGGCTGCGACCAGGACAGGTTTGATCTGTTCTCCCAAACGCTCCAGGGTCCGCTCGCCGCCGGTCTGGGCCAGCACCACGATCTCTTGACCACGGGACAAGACCACACAGTCCGGCAAACGATCCGCCGTTGCCCGGACCATGTATTCGGGTATCTGCAGGCTCGTGTCATCATCCGGAGCGAGGACCATGCAAGCCAGATCATGCAGCGACCCGAGCGAGAAGGTAGTGCGTTCTAGGACCGCTTCGGCGTAGGCCGCATCCACGCGCGCGCCGTCGAGGATATCACCGATCAGTGCTTTGACCGGCCCCGGTTCCGAATGGAGGATAGTGATCTGATATTCGAGGGCGCGCCGGATGTACCCAGCTAAATGTTCGAACAATGGAAAAACTGAGTCACGGAAAGGCTGGCACAGCTCCGAGATCGATATGTTGCCTCTGAAGCAGTCCTTCAGCGTGACGTTTATGCTGTAGACCCGCTCGTAGCCGCCATCGTCGTGTAAATAGGGCGTGCCGAGTCGCGTCAGTTTAAAAACCGTGCGTAACCGGGCGATCCGGTCGAGCGGCACATGGTTGTATTCGAGGAGCCGCCACGGCTGGTCCTTCGCTGCGGCGCGCTCCTCCGGCGCTACGCCCGCGACAATCTCCAGGCGGTCATTCAGCACGGTCAGCGGGTTGGACAGAAGCGGCCCGCTGGCGAGCAGCATCGCGGCGACATTGCCGGCATCGTCTAAGGCGCTGGCCAACGCGGCATCCCAATCGTTGTACCGGGCGAAGATGCGCTGGACCGCGTTGAGAATCTCTGCGGGCGTCGCTTCGTCGGCCACCACGTAGACCGGGCGATCGCCGCGCAGCCACGCCGGCGCAGGCCGACATCCCACGGCAATGATCGCGCAGGCGCTGGGCGCCGATGGCTGTTCCGGCAGGTCATCCTCGCTCACCACATAGACCCAGCCGGGCTCCATGGCGTCGCGTTGCCCACCGAACAGCACGCCGCCGACGCGGTAATCGGTCCTTTCCGCCGAGAGTCGCTCTACGCTGAAATGTTCGCTCAGCTCCTCGTAAATCAGTTCCGGGCTAATCTTCATCGGGGTACCTCCGGATCGCTCGCGGGCGCTGCGCTTGGCACGTGTCAGCGTTGACCACAGGCTGAGTCTATGGCCTTGCCCACCTCCGTGGGACCGTTTTCGGCCGTCTGTCTTGGCCGCAGCCGCCCCACCCAGCCCGCTTGGGCGCGCACACCTCCACGCACGATGCCGCCCGCTCCGGTCCCAGCCCAGTCCCAGCCCACCCGCGCGCAGATCGGTTCGCCGCAGCACAGTCCCGCCAAACTCAGCGCGGGAGGTGCGGGTTGGGGCGGGGCGTGCTCTACTGGGTACATGGAAATCACGGTGGCCGTTGGCCAACTGGATCCCACCGAGGATGCAGCCCGCAACTGGGAGGTCGGGTTTACGCTGGCCCGGCGGGCCGCCGAGGCCGGGGCCGAGGTCTTGGTCCTACCCGAACAAGCCATGTTGGTCCAGCACCCAGGAGACCCGCAGCGGTTCGCCGACCTCGCCGCAGCGGCTTGGGCTTGGTGGCCCCAAGCGTTGCGGGACGCAGCGGGCGAACTGTCACTCGGCATCGTCGCGGGGGGATTCGCGCCGCCCGGGAGCGGCGGGGACGGGCGTGCTCCTGGGTCATCTGCGGCAGACGCCCCGGGGGATGCCCGGCCGTTCAACGTGCTGGTCGCGGTCGATCCGGCGGGTGAACTGGAGTATTGCCAGGCCAAGACCAAACTGTATGACGCATTCGATTTCCGTGAATCTGGGATGGTGCGCCCGGGCGCGGGCGACTCGCGCCCGGTTCAACTCGCCGGAGTTAGGTTTGGGCTGGTCAACTGCTACGAACTGCGTTTCCCGGAACTCGCCCGCCGGTTGGTTGGTTTAGGGGCCGAGGCGCTGTGCATCAGCGCCGCCTGGGTCCGGGGGCCAGCGAAAGAGGATCACTGGGTCACCTTGGCGCGAGCGCGCGCCATTGAGAACTCGGCCTATGTGTTGGCGGCGGGGACCCGCGCCGAAGACACGATCGGCCGGTCCATGGTGATTGATCCGGGCGGCGTGGTGATCGCAGGCCTGGCCGACGAACCACAAGGGATCGCTGTGGCGCAGCTAGACACGGCCCGGCTCCGCGCCGTCAGGGAACGGACGCGGTCTGCGCCTGAGCCCCCGGCTGTGTCCTGAGCGCGGCGATTTCCTCGAGGAAGTCGTCAATCGAGTTGAAGGACCGGTAGACAGAAGCGAACCTGAGGTAGGCGACCTCATCCAATTCGCGCAGCGGCGCCAGCACGGCGAGGCCAACTTCATGCGAGTCCACCTCCGCCACGCCCGACGCGCGGATCTGGTCCTCGACTTGGTGGGCGAGCACCGCGAGTTGGTCATCCGTGACCGGCCTGCCCTGGCACGCCCGGCGCACCCCGCTGATCACCTTGTCGCGGCTGAACGGTTCGGCCGAGCCGCACCGCTTGCGCACGGTCAGAGCAGCGGTTTCCACCGTGTTGAACCGCCGCCCGCATTCGGGGCACAGGCGCCTCCGCCGGGTCGAGGCGCCGTCTTCGGCGGTCCGCGAGTCAATCACGCGCGAATCCGGGTGACGGCAAAACGGGCAATGCACGCCACCAACTATAACAAGATATTGGGGTTTTTCAAGTCCCAGCCACTAGATATTGTGAATCATGCCACCTCCTTCCTCCCCTCGGACGATGCCGCCCCCCCGGGCCGCTGCGGGGCTGGTTCGGCGCGCTGGCGTCATCGGCACTGGGAACGGCTGCCACTTGCCACTGCGGGGTGGGCTGCCTTCCACTGCGCCGCCCGCCCCCCGGGCCGCTGTGGGGCTGGTTCGGCGCGCTGGCGTCATCGGCGCTGGGAACGGCTGCCACTTGCCACTGCAGACCGGCCCCTTTCCTAGCACGCCCGCCCCCGGGCCGCTGCGGGGCTGGTTCGGCGCGCTGGCGTCATCGGCGCTGGGAACGGCTGGGGCGGGCCGCTGGCCGGCCCCGAAAAATTGATACGAAACACGCCTAGTACACCTGTTCCAAAATCGCTCGAGTCCGGCTATGCTGGTATCCAACAAGAAAGGTGTGACACCTTTCCCACAAGCTAAGACGCAAGCGAACGGATCGAACAATGCAATTCAAGAAGTACCCGCGGACCCCTGACCGCGGTCTAACTCCCCGTCAGCGAGAGATTTATGAGGTAGTCCTGGCGAGCATGAAGCAGCGCGGTTACGCGCCCTCCATGCGCGAGATCGGCGATCTAGTCAACTTGTCCAGCCCGTCCAGCGTCAAACACCAGCTTGAAGTGCTGGAGGCCAAGGGTTATCTGAGGCGCGACCCGCATACGCCGCGGGCAATCGAAGTGATCAACCCTGATGCCGACGTGCCGCAGTTGCTCCGCGACCAGATCGCACAAGAACCCAAGCCGCGTTACATTCCGCTGGTCGGACGGGTAGCGGGCGGGGTGCCGATCATGGCCGAGGAAATGGTGGAAGGGGTCTTCCCGTTCCCCCGCGACTTCGTCGGCACCGGCGAGGTTTTCATGCTCCGGGTCAAGGGCGACTCCATGATCGGGGCCGCCATCAACGACGGCGACTACGTCATAGTGCGCCGCCAACCCGATGCTGAGGAGGGCCAGATCGTGGCAGTCCAAATCGAAGACGAAGCGACGGTCAAGACGTACTCGCTGGTGGGTAAGCGCGCCTACCTCAAGGCAGAAAACCCTGCCTACGAGCCGATCGAAGCGCACAAGGTGCACATTCTGGGACGCGTCATCTGCGTGGTGCGGCAACTCTGACCGCGCCAGCGCAAGACGGCCATTCCTCGGGGTGGCCGGCCTGGGGTGGGCGGAGCATCGCCGCCCACCCGCCCGCTGGCGCGCTTGTTTGACCTGGCCAAGGCTCGCTGGGCTCAGCGAGCCTTGGCCAGGTCCGCCGCCAGGGCGTGGCTGACTCGCGCGTGCAAGCGGATGCCTTCGGCATCGTAGGTTTCGCTCAGGACCTCGCCACTGCGGTGGACGCGGGCAACCAGATCACCCCGGGCGAACGGCACCAGAACCCGCACTTCAACAGGCGGCCGCGGCAACGCCTGTTCGAGGCGAGCTCGGAGTTCATCCAGCCCTTCACCGCTCAGCGCCGAGACCGCTACGGCACCCGGATGACCCGCCAGGAGGGTTTGCAGGAAGGGTGGGGGGACGGCATCGGCCTTGGTGAAAACTATGAGTTCACGCGGCGGCACCGCACCGTGGCTGATCTCCGCCAAGACCTCACGCACCGCGACGATCTGGCTATCCGGGTCGGGGTGGGAGGCATCCACGGCGTGAAGCAGCACGTCAGCGCCCACCGATTCCTCCAGGGTGGAAGCGAACGCCTCAATTAACTGGTGCGGGAGCTGGCGCACAAACCCCACCGTGTCCGCCAGCGTGTAAACCCGCCCATCACCCGTAGTCACCGACCGCACGGTCGGGTCGAGGGTGGCGAACAACTGGTCATCGACCAGGACATCCGCGCCGGTCAGCGCGTTGAGCAGCGTCGACTTACCAGCATTGGTGTAGCCGACGATGGCGACCGCCGGCACCCCAGCCCGCTCCCGGCCCGCCCGCCGCGTGGCCCGTTGGGGCTCCATCGCCGCCAGCGCGCGCCGCAGCTTCGCGATCCGTTCCCTAATGCGCCGCCGGTCGAGTTCAATCTTGGTTTCGCCCGGACCGCGCGAACCGATCCCCGCCCCGGCCGCCACGCGGCCCCCGGCTTGGCGCGACATCGATTCACCCCAACCGCGCAACCGTGGCAACAAATATTCTAATTGAGCCAGCTCTACCTGCGCCTTCCCTTCCCGGGATTTGGCGTGAGACGCGAAAATATCCAGGATCACCGCCGTGCGGTCAACCACCTTGACGCGCACCACATCCTCCAAGGCGCGGCGCTGCGACGGCGCCAACTCCGAGTCAACCACCACCGTGTCCGCGCCCAAGGCCTCCACCAGGTCAGCCAACTCCGCCGCCTTGCCGGAGCCCAGATACGTCGCCGGGTCCGGTTGCGCCCGGCGCTGCATCACACCATCCAAGACCTCGGAGCCGGCGGTTTCCGCGAGCGCCGCCAGTTCGCGCAGCGACAATTCGGCCTGGGCCTGTGTCTTGTCACCGCCGTAGAGGCCCACCAGCACCACTCGCTCCAACCTGAGTTGGCGGTACTCAACCTCGCTGACGTCCTCCAGCTCGGTGGTCAATTGGGCCACCCGCGTCAGCGCCGCGCGCTCTGCCCGCTCCAGTTCCCCCCCGGACGCCGCAGCCCGCCCCGCTTGCCCGCCGTCCGCCCGTGCTTCATTCATCCCCGCCCACATTACCCTTTCCCTGTGTCACATTACTTCGCTGAGATGCCCGAGGCCGAGCCCGCCACCCTGCACACCATCACCGTGAACCTCGCCGGCCGCCCGACGGAGGTCTTCACCGCGCCGGGCGTGTTCTCCGCGCACCGCCTCGATCCCGGCACCGCAGTCCTGCTCCGTCACGAGGCTCGCCTCCGCGCCGCCCCAGCTTCACCCCCCTCGCCCGATCCCGTCCACCGGGCCCCCGACCCGCGTCCCGCCGGCCAGCCCAGCTCTCCGCCCGATGCCGTCCGGCCAGCCCCCGACACTGGTCCCGGCGCCCAGGGCGGCGCGGCGGGGGAAGCTGGCGGGGATGCGGGGCCAGCGGGGGACGGGACCGTCGGTGGCGGCAACAACTTGCTGGACTTGGGCTGCGGCTGGGGACCGCTCGCGCTCACGTTGGCGCGGCTCTACCCGGCCTCAGTGGTCTGGGCGGTCGACACGAACCCCCGGGCGCTGGACTTGACCAGGCGAAACGCGCAGCATCTGGGCCTGACCAACATCCGCGCCGTTCTGCCCGAGGATGTCGACCCGGGGGTCGTTTTTGACCTGATTTGGTCCAACCCGCCGATCCGGATCGGCAAAGCGGCGCTGCACCAAATGCTGATGGATTGGCTCGGGCGGCTGAGCGCGGCGGGCCACGCCGATCTGGTGGTGCAAAAGAATCTGGGGGCGGATTCGCTCGCGGCTTGGATCAACGCTGAGGCGGGCTTTCCCACCCGAAAACTGGCCAGCGCCAAAGGCTACCGCGTCCTACGCGCAACGCGCTGACCGGCGCAAACGGTTCACTTTTGGGTTAGCTTCCCAGCCGCCTGGGCCGTCGCCGTGACGGGGGAAAGTAGGGCCGGACATAACGCCCAGCGCAAGGCGCTGACCGGCGCAGACGGCTGACTTTTGGGTTAGAAGATGACGCCGGCGGCCACTAGGGCGGCGGGGCCGGTGAGTTCTACCAGATCGTCGACCATGCGGACCCACAGCGTGCCGCCCGGCACCTGGACGGTCCAAACTGTCGGCCCGGCGGCTCCCACCCAGGTCCACGCGGCCAGGGCCGCAGCGGCGGCACCGGTGCCACAAGATGTTGTCTCACCGGACCCGCGCTCAAAGACTCGCATACGGATGAACTCGGCGGTCGGGTCGACCACCACGAATTCGACGTTGGCGCCATCGGGCGGCGCGGGTTCAATCACGGGCGGCTTGGTCAAGTCCAGGCCGGCGAGTTGTTGCGGCTCGACGCGCACCACCACGTGCGGGTTACCGACA
>JAITJY010000322.1 GCA_031278675.1 Bifidobacteriaceae bacterium | reverse complement strand
AAGAGGGCCGCTCTGCGCGCTACCGCGCTGGCCCCGGGCGCGGTACCGGGCGGCGCGCGGCATCGGGCGTGTCGTCAAGAGGGCCGCTCTGCGCGCTACCGCGCTGACCCCGGGCGGCCCCGGCGCCGGGTTGCTGTGCGACGATATTCCCGTGCATGAGTTAGGTCTCCTCGTCTCCGTGGTCAAAGCGGTCGATTCCGCTGCGGCGAAAGCCGGCGCGAACGCCGTCGAGCGAGTAGGACTGCGAGTCGGCTCCCTGAGCGGCGCCGTCCCGGAGGCACTGCGCGGCGCCTGGCCGATCGCCACCTCCGGCACCCGCCTGGCGGGCGCCACCCTCGAGATCGAAGAACTCGAAGCGGCGATCCGATGTGGCGCTTGCGCCACCGAACAGGTGGTTGACCAGTTCTATGCGCTGCGTTGCCCGGGGTGCGGTGCGCCCTGCGGGAACCTGATCCGCGGCCGCGAATTCGAGGTCGCCTTCGCGGACGTCGGTTAGCCGCGCCCCCATCCAGGCGCTGGCAAGCCCGGAATGCCTAGACTTCCCAGGCGTCCAGGACTGCGGCGGCTAGGGCCGCCGCCCGGGGCAGCGCGGCCCGCACCACATCCGTCAAGCCCACGGCCAGTTCAACCGTCGCCGGCACAATCCCGACCACCACAATCTCGCGCGGCTCACGCTTCAGCAGACGAGCCGCCCCGAACACATCCAAGAGCCCCACCTGGTGGGGCGACAACTTCGCCGCCAACAAGCGCGGCAACTGGTCGCCATCCAGGCGCACCACCTGTCCAGGTTCGCTGCCCGCCACCGCATCAAGGATCAACAGCCGATCGGCGTCCTCCACGATTGGCAACAGATCCATACCGCCGATCCCGCCGTCCACGTAGTCCACGCCAGCGATCGGCCGCGCCTGACGCAAGGCTTCCAGCAAGGCAGGGCCAATGCCGTCATCGGCCATAATCGTATTGCCCACCGC
The DNA here is from genome assembly GCA_031278675.1 of Bifidobacteriaceae bacterium. Lineage (GTDB taxonomy): Bacteria > Actinomycetota > Actinomycetes > Actinomycetales > WQXJ01 > JAIRTF01. The sequence continues at coordinate 1,808 of JAITJY010000322.1, read as the reverse complement.
GAGGACCGTGGTCCTAAGGCCCGCCCTTGCGTCAGCCTCAGGGCCAGCCTCAGGGCCAGCTTCGGGGCCAGCTTCGGCGCCAGCCTCGGGGCCACTCATCCGACTTCTGGGGCGTCAACCGGCTGGGAGCCACGGCGCAGCCAAACGCCGCCGTTGATCATGGAGGAAATGCCGCCGTGACGTTCCAGGGAATCGGCCCTGACAGCAAGGTAGACGTGCACCGTCACGAAAGCCCACAAACAGAACATCACCATTGTGTGGAACAAACGGATAAACGGAATACCGAGCCAGTGCGTGGGCATGGCGAACAATTCCCAGAACCAGTTGGTCTGGTGATACAACCCGAACAGCGTCAAACCGGTCAGCATCTGAACACCACAACCCAGGTACAGCGCGGTGTAGGTCAACTGTTGCAGCGGGTTGTGCGCCACATAGAGGGGTGCTTCGGGTTTGATCAGTGCATAGTGGCCCAGCACCAACCCCAACCGTTTGACATCCGTCTTGGTCTTCAGTGGCCACCAGGCGCTCCACCGCAGGTGACGGTCACGGGAAGTGAAGGCCGCGACCACGCGGGTCAATCCGATCAAGATCCACAAGAACCCAACCGCGAAATGGATCAGGCGGACCCAACCCATCAAGAAACCCACATCGCTGCCTTGACCTGCGGCCGGGCCGAAGAACGGGTCCATGATGATGTATCCGGTACAACTCAAGATGAGCACCACCGCCACATTCAGCCAGTGCTGCGCCCTGAGCGAGGCAGACCACACTTGCACCCAGGCCCAGTTGGATGGTCCCTCGTCCGCCAACGGCTTGACCCGCCCAACCCCGACGTAGACAAACCCCAGCACGCTGAAAGTCCCAACCTGGTCGCGGGGACCCACGGGCGCCACCGCCACCGCCAGGGCACGCCAACCGCGGGCGAGCGCCCAGGTCGCGTTGCGGCGGATCAACCCCTTGTCCCGGCGGGAGATGGTCGCCTTCGCCAGCACCGGTTCGAGCGCGCCGCGCATCACCACGACGTCGGAGTAGTCGTCATCGTGCAAAGGGAAATGCCGTACCATCGTGAGGCTGTAACGCCGCCGGGGGGTCGCTGGGTCGAAGTCCTCCTCTAATACCGGGGGCTTTTCCAAATCCGGCCGGTCTTCCAACAAGGCAGCCCGCAACGCCCGGTCCACCGGATCGGTGCTTTCGGCGCAACTGACCGCCGCCAAACCGAGGATCACGCCCTCGGCGACGGTGCCGAGCGTGAACGCGCCACCGACCCGCACCTCGGTGCCCGTGGCGGTCAGCGCCGACCCGGTTGGGGCACTCACTGCGTCACCGCCCGCCACACTTCGCCGTTCGCATCCAGCACGTGAACAGCGCAGGACATGCACGGATCAAAGGAATGGATGGTGCGCAGCGGCTCAAGCGGTTGCGCCGGATCAATTAGCGGATGGCGCCCATTGCCGGCCAGGGATTCTTCGTAGGGCCCAACCTGCCCATCCTTATCCCGTCCGCCCGCCAACCAGGTGGTCGGGACCACCGCTTGATAGCGGCTCACCCGGCGGTTCTCAATGGTCACCCAATGGCTCAGATTACCGCGCGCCACCTCGACAAACGCCATGCCAGAGCATTTGTCCGGCCAGGTGCCCGGTTCCCACCGGGTTGGGTCGAACACGTCGATGTCGCCCCCCTTCAGATTCTTCACGAACGCCGGGAAGGTAGTCTCAGCGAGGATTTCGGCGGAAGTGATGCATTCGACCGCGCGTGCCAGGGTGCGCCCCGCAGTCGAGTTTAGCTGCGCCGGCGTGATCCCAAGTTGC
>JAITJY010000258.1 GCA_031278675.1 Bifidobacteriaceae bacterium | reverse complement strand
CGATCAACCCCGTCGCGCCTCCGACCAGCGCCAACGGGCAATGGCCCGCCTGTTGCAGCCGCCGCAGCGTCAAGATTTGCACCAAATTACCGATGTGCAACGACGGGGCCGACGGGTCGAACCCGCAATAGTAGGTCACCGGACCGGCCGCCAGGTGCGCCGCCAGCGCCGCCCGGTCGGTTGATTGCTCGATCAGCCCGCGGCCGTCCAAAGTTTCGATAATCGGTTCTAACACGCGTCCTATTGTCCCGCATCCCGGCGCCCGGTCTTCGCCGCGCGAAAGCCCAGTTGGACCGCACTGACCCCGAGGAGCGCAGCGAACAGCGAGTTGCCGACCTTGGGACTGACCGTAAAAGCAAGTCCCGCCCCGCCGAACGATGCCGCCGCGCCAGTCACGCCCGTCACCAACCCTGCCAGCGGGTCCACCAGGCGGCCGCGCCAGTTGGTCGCCGTCCCAGTGGCGGCCGACGGGATCATCACCGCCAGCGACGTGCCCCGCGCCACCAGATCGCCCGCACCGAACAACGCCATCAGCGCCGGCACCGCAATCACCCCGCCGCCGATCCCGAACAACCCCGCCGCCAACCCCATGACCAGCCCCAACCCGGCCAACCCCGCGATGGTGGCGAGATCAAGCGGCCGGGCCGCGCCACGGTGAGGGCTGTAACACACCATAAATACCGCAGTAGCTGCCAGCAGGCCAACAAATCCCCAGCTCAGCGCAGCCAGCTTGATTTTCCGCAAGAACCTGGCGCCCACCCAGCCGCCCGCCGTGGCGCCTGCCGCCACCACCACCGCCGTCCCGACCGCCAACTCGCCGCGCACCCCGTAGGTGCAAGCACCGATCACCGCCGTCGGAATGATCGCCGCCAGCGATGTCGCGGAGGCCCGGCGCTGATCCAAGCCACCCAGCCAGATCAACAGCGGCACCATGATGATCCCGCCGCCAACCCCGAACATGCCGCTGGCCAGCCCGCCGATCCCGCCCGCCGCGATCAGCCGCCACAGCGCTGGGCGGGGTGGGGAACCGGGTCGCGACACCCGCTGATTCTAAACGCTCGCGCGTGCCTGGCAGCGCCCGCCCACCCCCGCAGACCACGGTTGGCCGATGCCGTCCGGTTCAGCCGGTGGACACGGCCGCCCTGGGGGCGCCTGGGCGGATTGGCGGCGCCGGCGGCGCCGCTCGGCCCTCTTTTACACCAGGCCGGCAACACGCCGACTCCGCCCGCAGTCGGAAGGCCAACTCCAGGCCGGGCAATAGGCTTTAGCGCGTGAAAAGGGTGGCATTGGGGCGCTGGCGCACGCCAAGCCCCTGGCTGGTCGCAGTCGGCGGGATTGGCGCGGTCGCCACACTGGCACCGCCCACACCATACGGCGTCACCGCAGCAGGCCTGATTCTATCTGCGGCCGCAGTCGCCGCCGCCACCTTCCCGGTCGCTACCGGAGCGATCGCCTGGTCGGTCTGCGCCGTCTCGGTGGTCACCGGGATGGGGATTGACCTGCCGACCTATCTCCTGGTCGGAGTCCCCCTGTGGGCCGTCAACCGGTACTCACCAGCCCCAGGAGTAGCGGCCGGTGCCTGCAGCGTGTTCCTCGGCGGTCTGCTGACCGCCGTTAGCGCCGCCGGCAACCAGCTGCAGATCTACATCCTCGCGCCGGTCCCCTGGCCCAGCGGCTGGACGCTGATCCCCAACAGTTGGGTGCAAAGCCTGGCGTTGGCCCTCGCGGTCTGGCTGGCGGGCGCACTGTTCGCGATCACAGGTCTGATTGGGCGCTGGCGCGAGTCGAGCCGCACTGCGGCCAGCACCGGCCAAGCCAGCCGCGCCCGCACCGAAGAGTTGACCGCCCTAAACGCACTGGCCGAGGAGCGCACCCGAATCTCTCGTGAGATGCACGACATCGTCGCTCATTCACTGTCCGTCATGATTGCGCAAGCGGACGGCGGGCGTTACGCGGCTGCCACGAACCCGCAAGCCGCTATCGGCGCTCTCGAAGCCATCGCCCGGACCGGGCGGGACGCGCTGGGCGACATGCGCGGAATTGTGCGCGTGCTGCGGGACGGCCCCGAGGACCAAGGCGTGGAATTGCGCCCGGCGCCCCACGTCCGCGATCTGGAGGTTCTGGTCGCCGAGACACGCCAAGCGGGTCTGGGCGTTACGCTGGTGCGGGTGGGTGAGCCGCGTTACCTGCCGCCCGGGGTGGGCGCGGCGCTGCAGCGGATTGCGCAAGAAGCGCTCACCAACGTGATGAAGCACGCCGGGCCCGGCGCGGCGGCCACCGTCACCGAACGCTGGTTGGCGGATCGGATAGAACTGGCAGTGGCCGATGACGGCCGGGGCGCCTCGGCGGTCGGCGACGGTGAGGGACACGGCCTGATCGGCATGCGCGAACGGGCCGAGATGCTGGGCGGCACACTGCGGGCGGGTCCCGGCCCGACCGGCGGATTCCTGGTCACGGCGCGCCTCCCGCTGCCGCGGACCCATCAAGAAGGAGAAACTCGATGAATCAAGAGGCCCACCCGGCCCCAACCAAGGTCCTCGTGGTAGATGACCAGGAACTGGTGCGTTCCGGGTTTGCCATGGTAATCGATTCCCAACCGGACATGGCGGTGGTGGCCCAGGCCGGCGACGGCCACGCGGCGCTGAAGGCCGCGCTCGCACACCATCCGGATGTGGTGCTGATGGATGTCCGCATGCCGGGGATGGACGGGATCGCCGCGACCGAACAGATCGTCAACATGGTCAAGCCGCCGCCTAAGGTGATCATTTTGACCACCTTCGACCTGGACGAATACCTGATGGCCGCGATTAGGGCGGGCGCGAGTGGGTTCTTGTTGAAAGATGCCCCGCCCCAAGACATGCTGACGGCGATCCGCACCGTCCAGGCGGGTGACGGCGTGATTGCCCCAGCACCGACCAAACGGCTGATCGCTTCTGTCGCGGCGGCTACGCCGCCGGACCCGGATGATATTGCCGCCTTCGAACACCTGACGGAACGCGAAATCGAAGTGTTGCTGATGATGGCTCAAGGACTCGCCAACGGCGAGATCGCGGCGGCGCTCCACGTCGCCGAAACCACCGTCAAAACGCATGTCGGACGCATCTTGATGAAGCTGGAAGCGCGTGACCGGGTCCAAGCGGTGGTGGCCGCCTACCGTGGCGGCCTGGTCCAGCGTCACTCGTGAGGACTACCCGCCGGGGCGCACCGGAGCGCTAACTTGGGCCCATGACCCTTGACCCGGTAGCAGTCGCTGCGCGCGGCCTGACCAAGACTTACGGCGCCAAGGAGCCCCGTGTGCACGCGCTGCGCGGGGTCGATGTCGACTTCCCCAGGGCAAGGTTCACCGCGATCATGGGCCCATCCGGCTCCGGGAAGTCGACCCTGCTCAACATCCTGGCCGGCTTGGACGCCCCCACCGCCGGGACGGTCCAGGTCGACTCCCTTGAGATCACATCCTTGCCGGACCGCGCGTTGACGCAGTGGCGGCGGACCCATGTGGGGTTTGTCTTCCAGGGATTCAATCTGCTGCCAACGCTGACAGCTAAACAAAATATTCTGTTGCCGCTCGAACTGGCGGGCATCAAGGCGGACCCCGAATGGTGGGACACGGTGGTGGCCAGCACCGCTCTGGCCAGCCGGTTGGATCACCGGCCCGCCGAGTTGTCCGGCGGCGAACAACAGCGGGTCGCGTTGGCGCGCGCCGTGATTGCCCGCCCCGACGTGATCTTCGCCGACGAGCCGACCGGCAACCTTGATTCCCGCACCGGGATCGAAGTCCTCAGCTTCCTGCGCCGTTCCGTGCGCGAATTGAAGCAAACCATTGTGATGGTGACTCATGACCCGGCGGCGGCCGCCTACGCCGAGCGGGTGGTCCTGCTGGCGGACGGCCGCCTGGCCGGCGAAATCCTCCATCCCACCAGGGAGTCCGTGCTGTCCAGCCTAGACGAGTTGACTCTGGTCGGCGGGGTTTAAGAGCCGCATCATGTTCCGTTTCTCGCTGGGTCAGCTCCGCTCTTCGTTGCGGCATTCCGGGGCTATGGCGCTCGCTATCATTGTCGCCACGGCCTTTATTGTGGCGGCGTTGGCGGGCTCTGCGGTGATGCGGCGCACCATGCTCAACATTGTTTCGGAACAGTACGGCTCTGCGGATTTGGTGGTCTCGTTGGGCCTGTTGGGGGAGGGCACGCAGGTGCCGCTCAGTGCCCAGGACGATGCCGCCCAGGTGCCAGGGGTGGCCGCCGCCTTCCTGCCCGTGGCGGTCAGCGGCGTCATCACCACCAGCACAGATGCCACCGAATGGACCCTGGTGCGCTCCCTATCAACGAATCCGCAGCTCAGCGGCTGGCCCGTGGCCGCCGGCCGGGAGCCTGCTACGGGCGGTGAGGTTTCTTTGGCGACCTCGCTCGCCAACCGGTGTGACATAGCCCTCGGCGACACGGTTTCCCTGACGGTGAACCTGTACCGCGAGGAGAAGGCCGTGGCCGAGGCGGAAGCGGCGGCAGCGGGCGAGGGAACCGACCCGGCTGGGCCGCTCGATGCGGGCGAAGCGGATGGGACGGCATCGGGCGAAGGAACCGGCGCGGCTGGGCCGCGCGATGCAGGCGAGGGGAGCGTACTGTCCGACGAATCCGTGGCGACGGGATACGACGGCGGCGTGGTCGAAGCGACGGTGCAACTGACCGTCACCGGCCTGTTCGACGACAGCCTGCCGAGCTTCTGGGACCGGCCAGCGGCTCAAGTCCTACCGGAGACGCTGGCGCAACTCGGGGTGTTCGCCGACTCGGTCGCGCCGCCGCAGGTCGGGGAACTGCTGATAGCGGTTGAGCCGGGCCAGGACCCGGCTAAGCTGGCCCCGCAGGTCGCCGCAGGGCTGGCTGCGGCATGGGACGCTCAGGCACCGGCGCTGGGCTGCGCCGACGGAATAGTCGCAGGTGAGGGGTATTGCCGGGTGGGCGCGCAGACCACTGCGGCCGCAACGAGCCAAGCGGCCGCCTACTACCTGGAGCAAGCGGACGCGGTGACGGCGGTCGGATTGGTCGCTGCGGCCGTATCGTTGCTGGTCGCTTTCCTGGTGATCGCAAACACGTTCCAAGTGATGCTGGCTGGGCGAATCCGGGCGTTGGGGCTGCTGCGCGCGGTTGGCGCGACCCGGCAACAAGTGCGGGGCACGGTGCTGACGGAGGCGCTGGTCATGGGCGTCGGCGCGGCGGCGGTCGGGGTTGGCGCCGGCTGGGCCCTGATCGCGGGCGCGATTTGGGCCGCGCACGAGATGTACCCGGCCATACCGCTGCCTCCATCGGTGGAGATGGCGCCGTGGGTCGCGGGCCTGGCGCTAGTTGTT
>JAITJY010000383.1 GCA_031278675.1 Bifidobacteriaceae bacterium | reverse complement strand
CCCGACGGCTCAGTTGTGGGAATCGAGGTCAAGGCGACGGCTTCGCCATCGTTCGCGGACGCCAGGCACCTCGCTTGGTTGCGGGACTCCCTGGGCGGATTGTTCGCCGCCGGAGTTGTTTTCCACACCGGCCCGCGCGGCTTCCGCTTGGGCGACCGCATTGCGGCCTTGCCGATCTCGGCTCTTTGGTCCTAGAGCCTGTTTGTCGACTAGTCGGCCGATCAGTGTGGGCGGATCAATCCAACGGCTGGCGCTTACGAAGCCCGCACACAGTTCGCCGAGCTGCTTGAACAGGTCCGGCACGGCCAGAGCAGCTATGACGCGGCCTACTTGAGCTTGGCTCTGGCCCTGGGCTGGGAACTCGCCACTCTGGACCAGCCCCTCGCCCAGGCGGCGCGGGCCGAAGGCCTGGCCCTGCCAGGCGAGCCGGCTTAGTGTTGCGTTGGGTAAATAGTTGACGGGTTGGGTGTTTTTGCGATAATGGGGTGTGGCTAACAGACCGGCTCCGGCGCTGGCGTTGCGGGACGGCGACCGGGAGGTTTTGGAAGAGACCGCCCGTTCGGCGAGCCTGCGGGCGGGAGCGGCGAGGAGGGCCCGGATTGTGCTGATGGCGGCGGACGGGGTGGCGAACAGCCGGGCCGCCGACTTGGCGGGCTGTTCGGTGAACACGGTCAAGGCGTGGCGGGCCAGGTACCTGGCGGAGGGTCTGGTTGGTTTGGAGGACCGGGCCAGGCCGGGCCGCCCCCGGGGAGCGTTCAAGTTCTCCACCGACCCGGAGCTGGAGGCCAAAGTGGTCGACGTGGTCGGGCTCTACCTCGACCCGCCCGAGGACGCCATCGTGCTCTCGATAGACGACGAGCCTCAGATCCAGGCGTTGGACCGGACCGCGCCGCAGCTGGCGACGGGCCCGGGGGAAACCGAGCGCGGCAGCCCCGGCCACACGCGCCACGACACCACCGCGCTGTTCGCCGCGCTGGAGACCGCCACCGGGAAGCTCGCCTCCCGCGTCAAGCCCCGCCACCGCGCCGCAGGGTTCCTCGCGTTCCTCAAGCAAGTCGCCCGCGCCCATCCCGAAGGCGAACTCCACCTGGTCCTGGACAACTGCTCGACCCACCAGCAAGAAGACGTCCAAGCGTGGCTTGCCGCGAACCCCCGCGTCCGCGTCCACTTCGCCCCGAGTCACGCCTCCTGGCTCAACCAGGTCGAGATCTTCTTCGGGATCGTCCAACGCCAAGCCCCCAAACGCGGCGCCTCCAAGTCTGTCCAACAGCTCAACCAGACGTTCAGACGGTTCGTCGACCACTACAACAAGGACTGCCAGCCATTCAAATGGATCAAAACCGCCCCTCAAATCCTCCGGCAAACAAACCATCAACAACTAACCTAACGCAACACCAGGCTGTCACCAGACTTAAGCCCGGTAAGGATCCGTCACCCGGAACGGGCGCCAACAAGCCGGCCCGGCTCAACTCAACGACAGGACAGGATCATGCTTGACACTCAACAGAGTCGGCTGTTCACACTTGTTCGGAAACGAGCATCGGCCATCCTCGGTCTGAGCCTGTTCTGGGCGTGGACTTCAGCGTCCTTTTACTGCCTGCTTCTGCTACCCCAATTGGACGACGCAGCTCGGCACGCTCGCGATATCTGGATCTGGACATCATGGGCTCAGGCGCTAACCTTTCTACTGGCCGCCTCGCTGTCGCGATCTGCGCAGAGTCTTCTTCGCCGACAACACAGTCTCTTAATTACTACGGCGATCGCGGCCATTGGAACGGCCTTCATTCCGCTCAGTTCGCTTCTGGCAGATACCAACGGCGCTCTTGCTCTCTATGCCGGCCTGGCCGGCGCGGCCCTGACGGGCTGCGCCGGCGCGTGTCTGATCCTGATATGGGCGGACGAGCTGTGCGGACTTGGCGAGCAAATGGCCGTGCTGACGATGAACTGCGCCCTCATCGCATCGGCTGCTCTCTACTTCGCAGTGGTAGCTCTGCCGCCTGCCCTCGCCATTGCCGGCACCGTCGCATTGCCGATTGTTTCTGGCATCATGCTGGCCTCCCTGAAAGCCAAACAGCCCCATCCGCGCACTATCGTGGCCGGCTCCGAGCGGCGAAAGAGGCGCTCGAAGAAGGTCATATTGCCGCTCGCGGTGGCCTTTCTCTGCGCTGTTATGGGAGAGGTATTCAGGAATCTCATAACATCAGTGCTTGACGACGCGGGTTTCCGGAAGATGGGCGGTCTCTATGTGGCCGGTGGCTCAATAGGGGTGGTGCTCCTATCAGCAATGCTCTGGGCGCTTACCCAAAATGGCGACGGAGCGGCTCCAGGCTTGCTGAAGCGCGAAGGGCTGGCTATGCGCACAGTTCTGCTCACAATGGTTCTTGGCCTAGCGATTACCGCCCTATTCGATGCCTCCCTCTTCCTGGGGTACGGCTTCTTCTGCGCGGCGTTTTGCTGTTTGCGTGCGCTGTCCTGGATGTACTCAGTTCGCATCGTCATTCTAAACCACTCCTCAGTCCCTCTGATTTTCGGCGTGAGCATGGCCTGTTTCTCGTTGCCTGTGGCGCTCAGTGCTTCGGTTATGCCGCGACTGACCTCGGCGATTGCCAACAGCGTGATCCCTTGGGCCTCTGTGATCATGGTGGCGATCACACTGCTGTTCCTGTTGGCCGTCTTTGTTTTGGATCCGAAGGACGTGTCGACGAACTGGGGACTGACGCCGTCCTCGAGCCGCGGGAGCCTGACTTCGCAGGACCAAGAGCCTGTCCGCCACTTCCTGAGGCAAGAGCGCGGGCTAACTGAGCGCGAACTGGAGGTGGCGCTGCTGTTGGGAAAGGGGCGGAGTTTACCTTTCATTCAGAGGGAGTTGTACATTGCCGAGGGAACGGCTTCTACACACCTGAGGCACATTTACCAGAAGCTCGGCGTCCACAACCGGCAGGAGCTCATCACCGCATTAGAGCTCGCCGCTAATGGTCAGCCGTAGGTCGGTGGCCAGCGGCTTCGCTGGTGACGGTCGTGATGCGGTGCGACCTGGCCGGTGACAGGAACGCCCTGCGGAAAGCTTTCCGCAGCGACCACGTCAGGGCGCGGTGCGACTGGGGCGGTTTCGCCAGCATTCGGGGCTGAGACGCTCATTGGACTGGGACTCTTCTCTCGTCAACGGATGGACTCTACGTGTCCGCTATTGGACCATCCGCGCTGGGAAAGGCCAGCGAACCGGGGCGGTCATACGTTTCCTCTTATGCGACGACAAGGAGAATCATAGGTTTTGACGGATGCCAAGAGCTGAGTTCCCGCATAGCGTCAGTGGACATTGCTGGGCAAGCGCGCAGCGCTGCAGGTTAGTGTCTTCGGCCATGAATGGGCCGAAAGTCCTCGGTGGGAAAGGAAGCTCATGTCGGAAAGCCAAGACGGAAAGTTCGCGCTGTCGCGGAGGCAGTTCATGGGGTTTGGCTCGGCGGCCGCTGCGGTGACGGTGGCCTCCATGAGTGGCTGCAGCCCCGCCGAGGCGCCGAGTGAGAACGGAAGCACAGTAGGGGCCGAGGTCGAGTGTCCGGGCGTCGGATCGTCGGCCTGGATAGGCCAGGACCCAGAAATCGCCGAGGCGGACATCTCCGATACGGTGAACACCGATGTGATTGTCGTGGGCTGCGGCATCGCCGGGTCTGTGGCGGCGGCAGCTGCATTGGACTCGGGTGCGAGCGTCACGGTCTTGGACAAGGGTGTCACCAATCACATTGGGGGCCCGGCCTGCTCCATGCTGAATTCGAAGTTCCAACTTGATCAGGGTCTTGACCAGTACGATCCCATTCAGATGCTTTATGAGCTCGTGAGGCAGTCCAATTTCACGGCCAACACATCCTTGCTCGCACTCTGGGCCTTCCACAGCGGCGAGATCCTCGATTGGCTGATCGAGCACGTCATCAAGCCCGACCCGACAGGCGGCGGCCAGTTGGACAAGCCGGTCTACGTGACCGCGTTCAGAGAACAGTCCCCAGATCCCGAGATTTGCCTGTTTCGCAATACTGGCGTCTACTTTGGCACCCAGGATGTCCCGTCAAACATGGGCGACTGGCTCACGTTACTGCACCACTTCATCACCGCCAACGGTGGGGATATCCGTTTCCAAATGAAGGTCGTGAAGATTCTCCAAGACGACACTGGGACTGTCGTCGGAGTTATCGCGCAGGGTGCCGACGGCAAGTACACGCGATACATCGCAGCCAAAGGCGTCGTCATGGCCTCTGGCAGTTTCGGTTCGAACTCCGAGATGTGCAACACATTCCTCAAGCCGAAGATCGCCAGGATGTTCTCTACTAACAACATTGGCGGGGTGTTCATGCCTGAAGCTCCAGCAGAGCCGCTGGACAACGGGGAGGGTCACCAAATGATGTGCCGGATTGGGGCCGCCATGGAGCAGTACCCCAATCCCCACAACGAGTACGCGCAGGCAATTATCATGGGCGTGCCCTTCTTGGCGGTCAACCACGCCGGCTTGAGGTTCGTGAACGAGGCCCAATCGATGCTGTGCTACGCCGATCTGCTGTGCGATCAGCCCGGTGATGACATGACCTATTGGGCGATCATCCCGGACGACTACGCGACGAGCGGAATCGGATCTACCAACGTCGCCGTTGATGAAGCCGGCGACCCAGTGAACCCCTTCTCCGACGAGCAGTACCAGTTGCTCCAAGACGGCCCCAAGGCTGACAGCATCGAGGAACTGGCTGAGGTGATCGGCGTAGCTCCGGACGTCCTGACCGCGACCGTAGATCGCTACAACGAGCTATGCGCCGCGGGCCTCGATGAGGACTTCGGCAAACTCGCCAAGTACATGAAGCCG
>JAITJY010000075.1 GCA_031278675.1 Bifidobacteriaceae bacterium | reverse complement strand
TCACCGTAAGTTTCGATGGCAATTGAGCGGCCGGCATCGCCCACCAAACTCCGCCACGGCGCCGCGATCCCGGCCTCAACCGAGACGCGGGCCTTGACAGCGGCGGGCGCCACGTCCTCGCGGTACTCGGGGGTCTGCTCCGCGAACCACTCCAGGCAGGGCGCGGACACCACGCGGGCGCCAATCCCATCCGCTTCCAACAGCGCCCTAGCTTCCAGCGCGAGCTGCACCTCCGAGCCTGTGGCCAGCAGCAACACGTCGATCTTGGGCAGCGGCGTGTCCGCCAAGGTGTAAGCGCCGCCGCACACATCGCGGGCCTCGCCCAAGCCTTGACCCAAGCGGTCGAAGACCGGCAACGCCTGGCGGCTCAAGATCAGCCCGGCGGGACGGCGGCGGGCCAACAGGTGACGCCAAGCCCAGGCGGTCTCGGTCGCATCGGCGGGGCGGATCACATCGAGGCCGGGGATGGCCCGCAACGCTGCGAGATGTTCAATCGGCTGGTGGGTGGGGCCGTCCTCGCCAACTCCGACCGAATCGTGCGTCCAGACGTAGGTGACGGGCAACCCCATCATGGCGCTGAGGCGGACCGCGCCGCGCATATAGTCGCTGAACACCAGGAACGTGCCCCCGTAGGGGAGGGTGGGGCCGTGCAGCGCTATCCCGTTCATGACGGCCGCCATCGCGTGTTCCCTGATCCCGAAGTGTATGGTGCGGCCGGTGGGGGTGCCTGGCAGGAATGATGCGGCGCCCTTGATGGTGGTGTTGTTGGAGCCGGCGAGGTCCGCCGAACCACCCCACAACTCTGGCAATTTGTCACCAAGAGCATTGAGGGTTGCCCCCGAGGCGGCTCGCGTTGCTAGTTGGGAGCCCGCCTCGAAGCGGGGGAGTGCGTCCTCGATATCTGCGGGGAGCTGGTGGGCTTGGAGCCGTTCGAGGAGTTGTGCCTGGTCAGGGTTGGCGGAGGCCCAATCGTTGAACCGGCCACGCCATTGGGCGTGGGCCTTGCCGCCGCGTTCGCGCGCGCGCCGCGTGGTCTCCAGGACCTCGGCGGGGACGTCGAAGGATTTGTCCGGGTCTAGACCCAGTGCCCGTTTGAGCCCCGCCACTTCGGGGGCGCCCAGTTTTGCGCCGTGGATTCCGCCCGTGTTTTGTTTGGTGGGGGAAGGCCAGCCGATAATTGACCGGAGCCGGACCAGCGACGGCCGAGAGGTGTCTTGTTGGGCTTTGATCAGCGCGTCATACAGGGCCGAATAGTCCTCGTAGTAGCGGCCACCTTGGGTCCAATCGACTGTTTGGGTTTGCCAGCCGTAGGCGTCATAGCGCCCTATGACATCTTCCGTGAACGCCACGTCTGTGGCGCCCTCGATGGAGATTTGGTTTTGGTCGAACAACACCACCAGGTTGCCGAGTTTTTGGGTTCCTGCCAGCGAGGATGCCTCTGAGGTGACGCCTTCTTCCAGGTCGCCTTCGCCGGCGATCACCCAGATGGTGTGGTCGAAGACCGATTCGCCCGGCGCTGTTCCTGGGTCGAGTAGTTCCCGTTCGCGGCGGGCGGCCATCGCCATGCCCACGGCGCTTGCCAGGCCTTGCCCCAGGGGGCCAGTGGACATTTCGACACCTGGTGTTACGCCGTATTCCGGGTGGCCTGGTGTCTTTGACCCGCCAGTGCGCAACGACTCGATGTCTTCGATCGTCACGTCGTATCCAGCCAGGTAAAGCTGGATGTATTGCATCACTGAGGTGTGCCCGGCGGACAGTACAAACCGGTCCCGGCCCAGCCAGTGCGGGTCTGCCGGATCATGTTCCATGATCCGCTGATAGAGCAGGTAGGCGGCGCCGGCGAGCGAGATTGCGGTCCCGGGGTGGCCGGACCCGGCCTTTTCAACGGCGTCTGCGGCGAGCGCTTTGGCAGTGGCGACAGCTTGGTTATCGAGATTTGTCCAATGCAAAGGTAAGGCCATGTCCTAATCCTAGGCCTCGCCTCCCCGCCCCCCGTAGGTCGATGCCGTCCGCCTGGTCTGCGCTGTCCGTCCCGCCCGCCCGGTCTGCGCTGTCCGTCCGGCGCGCCCCCGGTAGGTCGATGCCGTCTGCCCGGTCTGCGCTGTCCGTCCGGCCTGCCCCCCGTAGGCCGATGTCGTCTGCCTGGTCTGCGCTGTCCGTCCGGCGCGCGCCCGGTAGGCCGATGCCGTCTGCCCGTCTGTCCACCCGCTCCGCGCCGCCCGCTCCCACCAGGCCCAACCGGCCGCCGGGGTCAAGCCCACCCGCCCCGCGCGGGACAATGGTCGGGTGCTACTTGCGGACGCAGCCCGGCAGTTCTTGGCCCATCTGGTGGTTGAGCGGGGCTTGAGCCCCGCGACGCGGACCGCTTACGCTGAGGATCTGGCCAAATACCAGCAGTTTTGCGGGGAGCGTCCCATCGGCGAGGTCCGCTCCCAGGACGTTGAGGCGTTCCGTGATCATCTGGTGGCCGAGGGCCTGGCCACCTCTTCAGTCGCTCGGACCATGGCCGCAGTGCGCGGTCTTCACAGGTTTGCGCTGTTGGAGGGATGGGCGCCGCTCGACGCGGCGGACGAGGTAGCGCCCCCGAAGGTTGGGCGCCACCTGCCGAAGGCACTGCGTGTGGACCAAGTTGCTGCGCTGATTGCGGCGACGGGGGAGGACCTGACGGCCCGCGCGCTGGTCGAGGTGCTGTACGGAGCTGGCGTACGAGTGTCGGAGGCATTAGGCCTTGACATCGACGATCTCCCAGCGGACGGCGATCCTAACCGGCGCCCCGGTCTCCGCGTGATCGGCAAGGGTGGCAAGGAGCGGGTGGTGCCGCTGGGGCACTATGCCCGTGAGGCGCTCAACGCCTACCTGGTGCGGGAGAGGCCCACGCGCGTCGCGAAGGGGCGCGGGACGCCGGCGGTCTTTGTGGGCCAGCGCGGCGGACGGCTCCGCCGCCAAGCGGCGTTTGAGCTGGTCAGGGCCGCGGGTGAGGCGGCCGGACTGGAGGCGGTCGGCCCTCACTCACTGCGACATTCCTTCGCAACTCATCTGCTGAGCGGCGGCGCAGACATCCGCGTGGTGCAGGAACTGTTGGGGCATGCCTCGGTCACAACCACCCAGATTTACACCAAAGTCACGGTTGACCACCTGCGCGAAGTTTACGCACAAGCTCACCCCCGGGCCTTAGCCACACTATGTAGCCGCAACCTTTGCACCTGAGCCGAGTTTCGCCTACTCGGGGTCCCCGCAAAATCTTGGAGCGAAGCGGAGAGAGTTTGTGGGGTGTCTGGGAGAGCGTTGAACAACGCTCTCCCAGGGTGTCCGACAGCGCTTGTCTGCGTCGTTTGCGCTGGGGAGAGCTTCGCTCTCGCCTGCGCGGGCACGGTCGGACGGTGTTGTTCAACACCGTCCTAGCCCGCTAGCCGGACGCTGCCGTCCCTGCACCGCCGTCGCACCGCCAGCTGATCAGCCGTTGGACCGAGTTGGTGCGGCCAGGTTTGGCGAATCTGGGTCTGGTCGCGCCCGGCGTCGTGACACTGGGGTGCTAATGCCGGTAGCGTAGAGGCACAACGGCTCCCTTCGCGGTCCACTTGGGGCAAGACCGTCGGTGCGAGGCCTAGGCGCTTGGCGCTGCGGGCCTGCGGCGTCATCGTCCTTGGCTGGACCGTTTAGGGGGTTGCGCCCCGAGTGACATGGCGGGGCGGTTCGCTCTAGCTAAGGAATGGCGAAGTGACCGCTGAAGTAACACATGATCAAACGGCCCGTCTGGCGGACGCGCTCTACCGCGTGCGCGGTGCGGCGATGGATCAGCGCGCCGCAGAGGGATTGACCCCGGGCCACATCTTGGCCGTCGCGGACGCTGGGCGGGAGGATCTGATCGCTGCGGCGGCGCATGGGGCGCAGCCATCGGCGGTCGTCTCCGAGGTGCGTGCCGAACTTGATAGCGGTGACCAGCACATTTGGACCATCCTGGCCAACGCTGCGATCAACCCGCTGTGGTGGGAGCCCGGTCAGCTCCAGGGTGACCGGATAGAGATCACCTGGGCGAACGGCGTCCGTGAGGCTCACGCCGGGGTCGCGATCGTCAGCGAGGACAGCGACTTGCTGCAGCTAGAGTTCGGCGAAGACGGCAACATTGTGTTCCCGGAGACCCGCAAGCGGATTGGCACCTGGCGGCTGACCGCCAACTAAACCGTCCGCGCCTGGGTCTGCCCCGGCGTCGCGAGCGGCCGAGCGGCTGACCACAGCTAGTAATACCGGCCAGGCTTGGATTGTAAAGGCCGCGATTTTAGGTCCCGACTAGGTGATTCACCAAGTTGGCTGGACGGCGGGTGAGGTGGCGGTGACAGTGAGGCGTAGGCTTGATCGACAGTGTCAACCAGGAATCGCCGGAGCCGCGTAGACAGCGTGTCGTTGTTTGCGTCAATGCGAATACGTAATTTCAGGCTCTTTTTTATTGGCGGTTTCATTTCCAACATTGGGACGTGGATGGCGCGCATAGCGCAGGACTGGTTGGTGCTGACCATCTTGACGGACCATTCGTCGATGGCGTTGGGTTTGACCACGGCGTTGCAGTTCCTACCGGCGGCGGCGCTGGTGGGGTATTCGGGGGTGGTGGCGGACCGGTTCGACAAGCGCCGGGTGTTGCAGCTCACGCAGGCGTCCATGTTGGTGACGGGCGCGGCGCTGGCCGTGTTGGTGTTCGCCGGGGTGACGCAGCTTTGGCACGTTTACCTGTTGTCTTTTTTGGCGGGGATAGGGGCGGCGTTCGATGCTCCGGCCAGACAAGCCTATGCGCCCGAAATTGTGCCCCGCCGACTGATCCCTAACGCTGTGGGGCTGAACACGACATCGTTCAATGCAGCCCGGCTGATTGGTCCGGCGGTCGCTGGCTTGATGATTGCGTGGTGGGGGGTTGGGCCGGCTCTTGCGGTGAACGCGTTGAGTTTTGTTCCGGTGATTTGGGCCTTGGCGTTGCAAAACCCTGCGGAATTGCACCGTTCTCCCCGCATTAAAGTGGCCCATCCGGTGCGCGACGGCTTAGTATATGTACGCCGTAGCCCACGTATCATGCTACTAATGTTCACTGTGTTTATGCTCGGCACTTTCGGTATGAACTTCCAGATCACGAATGCCTTGATGGCGACCGAGGTTTTCCGGGTCGGTTCGGAGGAATTCGGGTTCTTGGGAGCTGTGATGGCGGTCGGATCGCTTAGTGCGGGATTGATAGCGGCCAAGCGGACTCATCCGCGAATGCGGACTATTATGGGCGCAATGACGGGGTTTGGCCTGGGCGTGGTGGGGTTGACTTTCGCCCCGAATATTTGGTTCTACGCTGTTTGTTTGGTCCCGACCGGGTTTTTTGCTCTGACCGTGATGACTGTCGCGAATGCTTCGGTCCAACTCGCGACTCCGCCGGCAATGCGCGGCCGGGTTATGGCGCTGTATATGGCGATTTTCATCGGTGGCACGCCGATCGGCTCGCCGTTGCTGGGCTGGGTCGGTGATGTGCTTGGTGCGCGCTGGACTCTGGCCGTTGGCTTTATTTCAGCGTTTATCACTGTTGCGGTGGTGGTGATTTATGTTTGGCGGTCGAAAGACTTCGATTGGCCGCACCGCTCGCACACCGAGGACCCGGAGTTCGACTACATCAAACACGGCG
>JAITJY010000070.1 GCA_031278675.1 Bifidobacteriaceae bacterium | reverse complement strand
ATCTCGCCCAGGACGAGCCGGCCGACGAGTGGGAGAACCCATACTTCGGGTTCCCGCAGATGGTCCGGTTCGCGTTCAACCCCAGCCGGGCCGCTCGCCAGAAGATGGAGGAACTAGCGCAGTCAGGAGTCTCGCTGACCTTGTCCGCGCTCTTGGAGCCCAGATCGATCAAGCGCGACTCGAAGGCCGACTCGCACAAGCAGTTCCTGCACGAGACGGAAGTCCTCGATCTGCTGCGGGTCATCGACGGCTCGCAGCAAGTCGACAACCTGCTTGGATTCCTCGATTACGAGCGCATCAAAGAAGGGATGATGTGCCGCCACATGGTGATGGTGCTACCCTACCGCGCGTCCTGTGACGCGATGGAAGCGCTGATCGACACCCACCGCGACCAGTTCAAGAACCTCGGCGGCTACCAGATCATCAACATCTCCGGCGTGCAAGGCGCGAAACGCTACCGCAGCCCCGAGCAGGTCAAGAAGGCCATCGCCGAAGCGGAAGCCCAAGGCGCCAAGACGCTGACTCTGACCGTGAACCGCATGCTCACCGGCAGCACAGTGGAGCAGTGGGACACCATGCTTCACCTCAAAGACACGTCCTCGCCCCAGGAGTACGACCAGGCGATCTTCCGCCTGCAAAACCAGTACGTCCGCACCCTTTACCCCGATCCGGACGCTGCCAGCGAAGACGCGGGCAAGCCGATCCGGGAGAACCTCAAACCTCAAACCCTTCTGGTGGATTTCGATCCGAACCGGCTGTTCCGAATGCAGGAACAGAAGTCACTGATTTACAACGCGAACACCGAAGAGAACGGCAATGCCAAGCTCAGGCAGCGCATCGAAGAAGAAATCCGAATCTCGCCTATCATCACCATGAACCTGGGGAGGATTCACCGAGTCGAAGCCACCAGCGTCCTCGAAGCCGTCAGCGCGTACAGCAGCCAGCGCAGCATCGCAGATGAGGCCGGCGACATCCCCGTCGATCTGGGGGTGCTCAAGAACCAGGCCATCCTGCGGGTGATCGAGGCCCAGCCGGATTTCGGTTCCAAGGCGGGGCTGACCATTGGGCCGACCGAAGGCGACAAGGACGATCTCGACGTGCCCGACCCCGATGACGACGCGGGTTCAGGGCCAGGCAAAGGCCTGGGCGACGGCGCGACCGGCGGCGAGGATGAGACTGTCAAAAGTTTGACCAAGAAGCTTCAAACCTACTACGAGCGAATCCTGCTTTTCGCCATGCTCACGCCGTCTCACGTCAAGTCGCTGAGCGAGATTGTTAGGGCAATGGCTGACGGCGACAACACGAGGATCGCGGACCATCTGTCGCTCGACGTTGAGACCTTGGGGCTGCTTCTGTCAGAACTCGACCCGTTCAAGTTGGCCAGCCTCGACTACAAGATCCAGAACATCTCTCAACTTGTCCGCGATGACACCCTGGACCCTGTTGAACGAGCTGTGCGCGCCTTGAACAAGTTCAGCCGGATTTCGGACTCCGAGGTGAGAACCCCATCGTGGCTGTGCCGAGACATGGTTGCCGCAATCCCGGGACCCGAGCTGGTTGCGGTCATTACGCGCGGCGAAGCCTTGCTCGACATCGCCAGCAAGTCTGGGGAGTTCGCCCTGGCTTTGTGTCAAAGGTTGGTGGGCGAACTCAGCGTGCGGCCCGAAACCATACGCGACCGCATCTTGTCGGTGCCCACATCGAGCATCTCGTATGAGTTCACACGCCGTTTCTACGAGATTCTTGGCCTTGATGTGGGGGGCATCGCCACCGATTTCACAGCCTACGACCTTGTTGGCTTATCGGAAGGCGACGCGGAAGAACTGTTGCGAGGGGACGCCCAATTCGAGTTCGGTGTGGTGATAGGAAACCCGCCGTACCAGGCTGACGATGGAGGCTACGGAACAAGCGCCGGACCCATCTACCAGAGGTTCGTAGAGTTGGCTAAGAACCTCAGCCCCCGATTCGTGTCGATGGTCACCCCGTCACGGTGGTTCTCCGGAGGGAAAGGTTTGGACAGGTTCCGGGACGAAATGTTAAGAGATCACCGCATGGCGATGTTGGTTGATTTTCCGAAGCTTTGGGAGGTGTTCCCCGACGCAAAGATTAGAGGCGGCGTCTCGTATTTTGTGTGGGATCGGGACCACGACGGGCCATGCCGTGTTGAGACAACCCTTGACGGGCAACCAGCGGGTGGGACGGCGGAACGTTTTCTCGATGAATTCGACGTTCTTGTACGGCGAAACGAAGCGGTTCCCGTCCTGCAAAAGGTCCGCGCCAAGCATGAAGCCACCCTTGATGGGCGCGTGTCGAGCCGTAAACCATTCGGTTTGGCGACCAATTACAGGGGAGCAGATTCCTGTGCTGGAATGAGTAGCCCGGTACAATTGTTCGCCAACCAAAGAACGGCGTGGATCGAACGCTCGGATATCCCCGTGAATGCCGACTGGGTTGACGACTGGAAGGTCTTGACCACCGCCGTTCAAGGCACAAGCGCCGCCATCGAAACGAGGTTCCTGAGCAATCCGATTGTCGCGGGTCCCGGCCAGGCCTGCACCGAGACATACCTGGTGGCCGGACGCTTCGGCTCACAGAAAGAGGCAGATCGTTACGCGAACTACCTACGGACCAGATTCGTCAGATTCTTGGTTTCTCTGCGAAAGCCGACTCAACACGCCACCCGCGATGTTTTCGCCTTCGTACCCGACCTTCCGATGAGTCACGAGTGGGCTGAGGCCGCCCTGTACGAACGATACGGGCTGTCTCCCAAGGACGTTGGGTTTATCGAGGCCACTGTCAAGCCGATGAACGCTCCCGCCTTGGAGCACGCCCACACACTACGGTCTGAAGCTGAAGCCGCCGGGTGAGGTGAGCTGTCTGCGGTCGCCCACGCTGAGTTGAAGGCCGAACTTGGGGTGGAAACTCCGCCGACAGGCTGAAGCCGGTGCGCGGGGTTTTGTGGGAGGCTATCCGCTCACTGTCTTGGAGCCGGCGTCGGTTGGCTGCGGAGGCGCTTGCCGGAGTTCGTGCAGCAGCTTCCGCTTGAGCTTCCGCTTGAGCTTCCTCTTGAGCTTCCTCTTGAGCTTCCGCTGAGCTTCCTCTTGAGCTTCCGCTGGGCTTCCGCTGGGCTTCCGCCTGAGCTTCCCCAAGAGTGGTAGGGTCGCCACGATCACCCAAAGTGTCAAGGCGATAACGTAGCTGATGGTGCCGATTCTTATAGCGTCCGGCACGAATTCGTACAGGCTCATGTCGCCGTCGAGGCATGAAGCGTCATTGGCGTCGGCGCAGGCGGCCTTGAGGGTCTCAACGTGGTCGCGCGACTTGAGTTCTCCAATGTGTCCGAACCACACTATCGACCCGAGGAATACGGAGACTCCAAAGACCAGGACCCACCAGCGACCCGTCACCTGTTGGAGTTCTCGTCGCTTCATCCACAGCCCGGCCATGATCAAGGTCACAAGGGCTGTTCCGGCTGTCCAAAGGAGCGCCATGTTGTCGCAGAAGACACCCAACATGTCCACCAGACGGTCGATCCGCTCAGGCTCAGGCGTCGGGGTTGGCACAAACCGAGTCTAGTGCGGCCCGCGCTGATTCCCGCTTGCTGCCGTATTTCCGAACAGCGACCTTGGTCTTCGCCTGGGCGGTCAACCACTCGGTCGCGGTTTGATCAGGTCCCGAGTCATGCCGTGGCGCGAGCCAGGAAGTCGTGAGTACCGGTCAGCAGATCATGGACCTGCTCCGGGGTGATCTCAGCCACGCTGCCAGCCCCCGGCCCAACGTCCCCAGTCGGCATCGTCGCTTCGACAGTCTCCGGACTCTGGCCAGGTCGCCGGCGTTCAGCAACTCGTCGATGGCCTTCTTGATACGAGTGAGTCGTTCTCCATACCCTACAGTTGCGAACGCGTCAATCTAGTCAACTCTGGCCCTGCGTCAGGGGTGGGCCAGCGCTAACTGGATTGCCCATACGATAAGTCCAGCGATGATGCCCGTGGCGACACCCGCCACGCTGCCCACCAACACTGATTTCCGTTGTTCAGTGATGATGAGGCGTATGCGCTCTGTTAGATTTCTCTTCTCTTTATGCTCAAGATCGTTCAAGAAGCTCGTCGTTGCGGCCCCGATTTCAGGAAACGGGTCCTTCTCCATTGAGGCGAGACGCGCAGCGGCGGCACGCGCGCCGAGACCAACGGGGAGGGGTTGGTGTGCGCGCAGCTTCGGCGACAACATCCCTGCGATGAATGCTCCAGCGAACACGTCTCCCGCCCCCGTGTCGTTCCAGATTTTGCTGTCCTTTAGCCGCTTGTGCGGGAACTGACGCCGCTTCGGTGTGTTCCCGTCCTTGGCCCACAACTCGTTGTGGCCCTTGTGCTTCACCATTATTACGAGAGGCCTATTCGCAGCGTGATCCCATACGTGTGCAGCGAAGGTCTGCTGCACTTCTGGCAGACTCTGCGCCCCGTCGCCATTCAGGTGCTCGGCCTCCTTTTGGCTTAGGAAGACAAAGTCAGCGACCGCGATTCCGTTCCGATAAGCTCTGCGGAACTCCCTCTCCGCGTCAGTCAGTTGTTTGTCTGTCTTCGTCTCCGCGACAACATATTGCTCGCCGGGATCAAAACTGACTGTCAGATGGGGGTTGATCGCACGCGCTCGCCGTACAGCGGCGGCGGCAAAACTGAACTGATCGCCGCTGGCCAGGGAAGACATGTGTATCCAGCAGGCAGACGACAGGTAGCGGGCCAGTTGGTCACCGGTTGGGTCTTTCTTCTGGGCGAGCGGCTGGAACTCATCATTGGCGCACGGCGCGATCTCGATGTGACCGCGCTGGCCTTCATTCAGGCGAACGATGGCTAGTCCCGGTGACCTTTCGCCCTCATTCTCTGAGTCCGGTGCGAGTAGCCAGGGCTGCGACTTGATGAAATCCAGATGGGACCTAAGCGAGCCGTTGAGACTTACGATCTCGTCTTGCCCCGGGACTTCGCCGCAAACTCCGACGAAGCCGAGGATGAGGTCTGTGTCCACGACGGATGCGGCTCGCAGCGCCAAGAGGGCTGATCCACCTACGGTTGGGTCGGTCAGCTTGCGTCTTTTTATCTCGGCGCGCGCCCCCTCATAGGTCAGGTAGAAGTCTTCGTCGCCCTGGTCGGGCTTTGAGGGATCGGGTGGCAGGCTGCCCTCCGTTTTGGCCACCTCGGGGGCCTGGGTCCATGTGTAATCAAGGTTGATTGCGCCGATGCCGATCAAGTCGGGGACTCTGACGTCGCCCACAGGGGCTGTGTGGCGGGTTCCTGGTGGCATGCCGCTCCCTTCCCATCCGTCTCTGGGCTTCAGCCTACTGAGCGAGCAGGGCATTGCCTCGCACCGTTTGCGAAGAGCCCGTTTGCCGCCAACGGCCCGAAGCACGCGAACGTCGGCGAGAACAGCGCTTCTCCGCCCCCAGCGAGAGAACTCCCTTGGGTGTCATCAATCTGAACCTTCTTGCGGCCAGAACGCGCCCCGTTCTCCTTGCGGTCAGGACACGCGGTCACGTCGTTCGTTGAACACGTATGAGACGATCAGAGCGTCACGCCGAGGCGTGGCAGACGACACCCGTTCCAGCGGTGGTGACTGAGCCTCTTCCTTTGCTGCGCATCGCCAGGTCCCGCCGCCCCCGCAACGGCCAGCGCCCGTTAGACTCCCGCCATGCGGCCTAACGAAGTAAGCGACCAGTTCGCCCCCGGCGGCACGGCCCGCACCAGCGCCGCGCACGGTCGCGAAGCGCCCAGCGCCCCGGCGCACGATGCCGCCACCCCCAGCCCCGCCGCGCCACCCCGCGACGCCCACCGCTTCAGCGCCATCGGCGGCACGGTGCACGATGGCGGCAAGGTCGGCATCGTGCATCTTTATCCCACCTTGATGGGAACTTACGGCGACGGCGGGAATGTGCGCGTGCTGGTGCGGCGGGCGCAGGCGCGGGCTGTGACGGTGGAGTTGACGGTGGTCGGGCCGCGCGGCGAGGTGCCGGACGGGGCGGACTTATATGTGCTCGGCGGCGGGGAAGATGCGGCGCAGGTGGCGGCGGCGCGCGAACTGCGGGCTTCGGGGGCGTTGGAGCGGGCGGTGGCGCATGGCGCGGCGGTGTTCGCGGTGTGTGCAGGTTTGCAGGTGCTGGGGCATGATTTCGAGGTGTCGGGCGGCGCGATCGAGCCCGGGTTGGGGCTGTTGGACGCGACAACGCGGCGGCGCGAGCCGCGGGCTGTGGGCGAGGTGCTCGCCGCGCCGCTGAACGGGCTTCCGCTGCTCACGGGCTACGAAAACCATGGCGGGGGGACGGTTTTGGGTCCTGCGGCCCGGCCTTTGGCGCGGGTGATCAGCGGGGTTGGGAACGGTGGTGCGGCCGCGCGGCTGCGGCCTGCGGGAGATGGGGGATTGCCAGCGCCCGATCCCGTCCTTGCCGTCCCGCACGCATCTTTGCCCGGCGGGGGGCCGGCGCAGGCGCTGATTCCAGGTGGGACGGGCGGCGCCGCCGCCACTGCTCCAGGAGCGAGCGGGGATGGTCCCTGGGAGGAGATTGCGAATCCGGGGTCGGGGTCGGGGTCGGGGTCGGTGTCGCGGTCGGGGTCGGGGTCGCGGTCGGGGTCGGGGTCGCGGTCGGTGATCACGGTGCCGGCCGCAAGTGGGGACGGCCCTTGGGAGGGGATTGTTCAAGGAACAATTGTAGCAACCTACCTGCACGGCCCTGTGCTTGCGCGCAACCCAGCGCTGGCGGACTTGCTGCTGGAGATGGCCCTAGCCCACGCTAACGCTGAAGGCGGCGAGGCGGCGCAACTGGTAGTGGGCAGAATCGCCGCTGGCTGGGGAATCGGCCCGGGCAGCGGAATCAGTCCCGGGAACGGAATCGGCCCTGGCGGAGGCCAACATGCACCGAGATTGGCGCCCTTCGAGGCGCCGTTCACGGCGGAACTGCGGGCTGAACGTGAGGCTTATGCCCGCGCTGGCAAACTCTCGGCCGAATCAGCCCGCACGCGTCGCTGAACCGCCCGCGTGAGTTTCAATCGGGTGCGGCTCTTTTCAAGTGATGGTTAGGCGGCGGGTGTGTAGTGGCGGGTTGTTTGGTGGCCGTGGGTTCTGTGGTGGTGGCGGCGTTTGTGGAATTCCCAGTATTCGTCGAGGTCG
>JAITJY010000067.1 GCA_031278675.1 Bifidobacteriaceae bacterium | reverse complement strand
CCTAGTGGCGCTAGGCCGGCCAGCCGGCCATCCCCCCAGCCAGGAGACCCGGTTAGGATTCGGGTGTGGAGTGGGCTGGATTTTTCGTCACGCTGGCGGGGATTGTGGCGCTTGGCGTGTGGGCGGGGGCTGCGGCTTGGCGCGCGTTCCGGCGGTGGTCCAAGTGAGCTTCGAGTGGCCGGACGGCCTGGCGCCCGAGGTTTACCCGCTGGCCTGGTTGGTTGGCGCCTGGCGCGGCGAGGGCACCATTGGCTATGGGCCGATCGAAGATGGTCGCATCACCCAAGAACTCAGTTTTTCGGCCGACGGCGGGCCGTACCTCACCTATCACGCGCGGACCTGGTTGGCGCCGGTTGACGCCGCGCCGGGGGTGGCCGAAGTCCCGCAGCTGTGGCATCAGGAATCCGGTTTTTGGCGGGTCGCTCCTGGCCGCGACCGGCTGGATCCGCCGTTCGAGGTGGAGGTCGGGATAGTTGATCCGGCCGGTTTTCTCAGCTTGTATGTCGGCGAGGTCAACGGTCCCCGCGTCGATTTGGGGACCGATGCCCTGGTTCGCACCGCGAGCGCCGCTCCCGTCACCGCCGCCACGCGCATGTATGGCCTGGTCGAGGGCGATTTGCTGTGGGCGTGGGATATAGCCGGCTTCGGCCAGCCGCTCGGGAGTTATCTGGCCGCGCGTCTGCACCGCCACGACCCCAGCGCGGCGGCCCGGGAGGCGTAGGTGGGCCGCTACGATTTCGCGGACCAGCGGGCGTTCGCTACCGGCGAACGGGTTTATTTGGTGCACGATGCCGTCCAAGCCGTCAGTCTGACAGGTCCCGACGCGCTGGACCTCCTGAGCGCCTTAACCACTCTGCCTCCTTCGCCCAAGCTCCCGTCCGGCCCCACCCCGGACCAAGCCGCGCCACCCCAACACCGAACCCCAACCCCAATCGACACGAGCACACCGCCCGAACACCCAACCGCAATCGGCGCCGCCACGCCCCCCGAACACCCAACCCCGCTCGGCACGGCCACACCGCCCCAACACCCAACCCCGCTCAGCACGAGCACACCACCCCAACACCCAACCCCAATCGACACGGCCACGCCCCCCGAACACCCAACCCCGCTCAGCACGAGCACACCGCCCCAACACCCAACCCCAATCGGCGCGGGCTCCCTGCCGGGGGGCTCGGCGCTGGGGTCTCGGGCGGCGTTGGCGTTGAACGCCCAGGGACACATTCTGTTCGGGTTGACCATCCTGCCCCAGGCCAATGGCTGCCTGCTGCTGACGGACGGATCGGGCGCGGCGCTGGCGGATTATCTGAACGCACGGCGTTTTCGCCGACAGGCGGAGGCGCACTTCCGGCCGGACATAAAGGTGGCGGTCACACCGCAGGCGGTAGCGGGATTCGCGCCTTCAAGCGCTGAGTCTGGATCCACCAATGATCGCCGTAGCGAGCAGCACCAGACGGATGCGATGGGCGTTCCTGGCCGGGGCGGCGCAGTAGGCGAGGATCGGTGGATCGAGGCTGGGTGGGCCAGCCCTAACCCGGTGCTCGGCGAGGTGGTCGAAACCTGGCCGGGGGCTGGGGCGGAAGGAGACGGCATCGGGCCACGGTATGCGGTTGAGTTGGAGCATCCGGGGCTGGCGTGGCGCGGTTTGGCGGCCTATCCGTTCCTGGCGGATCGGGGGGTGGCGGCGCGGCTTGATGCGTTGGGGTACCGGCGAGTGGCGGCGGATGTGCTGGAGCCGCTGCGGATCGCGGCGTGGCGGCCAGCGGCGAGCCGTGAGGCGGGTGATGGCCGGACGGCGCCTCACGAGTTGGACTGGCTGCGGACCACCACGCCGCTGCGTTCGGGGTGTTATCCGGGGCAGGAGGCGGTCGCGAAGATCGTCAATGTGGGCAGGCCGGCTCGGCGGCTGGTGTTCTTGCACTTGGACGGGTCGGATGCGGCGCTGCCCGCTCCAGGCGCGGCGGTCCGTTTGCGCGATCCCGCCAGCGTGGCCAATCCCGCCGACCCGGACGATTCTGCGGAGTTGGACGATCCCGCGCAGCGGGACGATGCCGCGCAGCGGGACGATGCCGCCGGGCCGAGCGCTGCTGTGGGCCTGGGCGCGGCCGCCAAGCTGAACGGTGCTGCGGGGCCGAGCGCCGCTGCGGGCCTGGGCGCTGCCGCCAAGCTGAACGGTGCTGCGGGGCCGGGCGCCGCTGCGGGCCTGGGCGCGGCCGCAGCGCCGGGCGCTGCCCCAGGCCTGGGCGCTGCCGAGCCGGTGGGGCACGTCACCTCCGCAGCGATGCATTTTGAGCTGGGGCCTATCGCGTTAGCGCTGGTCAAACGGGGCGTGGCGCCGGATGTGGAGCTGGTCGTGGCGGTACCTGACGCACCCGGCGGCCTGGTTGCGGCGAGCCAAACCGTAATCGTTCCGCCGAGCGGTGAATCCGATGCGCGGCCGGACCGCCGCCCGGCCCCGCCGAAGCTAGCGCTGCGGCGCGCGCGATAACGCTGGCCCGGCCTTGTCGGCCCGGCCGGCCCAGTTCCCGGCCCCGTCGAAGCTAGCGGCGCGCGGACAGCTTCGATACGGCCCCCCCCTGCGGGGTTCTTGGCAGAGTCTGCTGGTTGGGGTTGCGGGGTGTTGCCGCGTCGGCTGTGTGGCGGCTCCGGTGGTCGCAGCGGATTCGGCGATTGACGACTCGTGTTCAGCGGGGACCAGGGTGTGTGAGGACAAGACCCGGAATGAAATCTGCCCCTGGGCGCTGACCAGGAGATAAATTGAAACACTCGACGCGGCTGGGGCCGCGATGGGCTCGCCAAGCGTGCCAACTCGTCGGCTTG
>JAITJY010000048.1 GCA_031278675.1 Bifidobacteriaceae bacterium | reverse complement strand
GTCGGTTGTGGGGGGCGGGCCGGTCGAGGTGGATGGTGGTGAAGTCTTTCGGTCCGAGTGTGTGGATTTGGTCCATCAGGGGGCCCGAGCGCATGCGGAGGGTGAGGAATTTCACGCCTCGGTGGTCGAGTTCGGCGAGGTTGGCGTGGGTGGTGACTTTCTGGTCCATGACGACCATGGCGGGGTCGTGTCCGGTGGCTTTCTTCCAGTGGTCGCAAAACTCGAGGACTTGGCTGGCTTGGGTGGCTTTGGTCAGGTCGGCGGTGGAGTAGACGAGGTTGCGGGTGTGGTGGTCTTCGGCGAAGAACACCAGCACGGACCGGGCTCGTTGGGAGCGGGTGGGCACATAGTGGCGTTCGAGGGCGGGGTCTTTGCCCCAGTGCATGACGGCGTGGAAGTCGAGGTCGAGGACGGCGCCTTGCCCAGTGGCGAGGTGCTGTTGGACGGCGGCGGCGTCTAGGGCGAGTAGGAGCCGGTCCTGCATGGCGGGTGCGGTGCGATAGGAGTAGTCGGTCAGGGCGGTCTTCTTCGGTAAGGCCGCCATGCCCGCGAACAGTGCGGCCGCTGGGTCGGTTAGGAGGTCGTCGACGTGGGAGACGCGCCGGGTGGCGGTGAGTTTGAGGGCGAGGAGGGACAGTATCCAGTTGGTGGCGCCGATCTGTTTGGTGGACGGGTAGCCAGCTTGGTGGACCAGTTCGGGCAGGCCGAGGGCGGCCAGGTCGGGTAGGGCGAGGAGCAGCCCGGCGTGGCGTGTTTCGGTTGGCCCGTGGCAGTCGCTGGGTCCTATGACGCGAGCTCGGGGCAGGTTGGTGTCCCGGCCGGGGGTGGCGGGGCTGGTGGACGCTTCGGGGTTGGGGCCGCGCAGCAGCCGACCGAAGCCCTCCTCGGCGAGGACTTGCCCAACCGAGGTGCGGTTCAGTGGGATGCCCTCCTTGGCGAGTTGGGCGGAGATCTCGTAGACGCTGTGGCCTTCGCGGCGCAGCTCGATGATCCGCGCCCGGGCGCGGTCCCGGGCTGGGGAGGTGCCCTTGGGTGGCCCGGGGCGCGGTTTCGGCGTGAACAGGTCTAGCTGTCCGGCGCGATAGCGGCGCACCAGCGAGATCACCGCCGAGACGGTCGTGTCGAAACGCTCAGCGGTTTGAGCGTATGTGAGCCGCTCGACGAAGAACGCGCGGACGATCTCGTAGCGGCGCTGGTTGTAGTCGGTGGGGGACGTGAACCACTCCGCTTCTTCTTGCCTTGATTGCCTAGCCATAGAACCAGTTTACGTGTCGTCTGGTCGGCGTGTGGGAGGTGTTTCGGCGTGTCGTGGCTGTTGGGACCCTATTCTCGGCCGCGCGCTGCGGGGGCTATCTACGCGGCCGACGGCGAGTGGAACCCGAACATCCGTCTCTCAACAGGCGGTTATAGCAAACTAAGTCAGCGGCCGCGAAACATTTCCCCAGGCCAGAACCCCAAACCAGTCACCAAACCCTTGCACCATCAAACTGAGCGGAAATCCGCGCTAAGCAGGCAGATCAGTACAGCGAAGGAGAGGTACAAGTCGTTGTTGGCGGATGCCACGGCGAGGATTTGCCCCAGGAAAGTTCCCGTGAACTGCACGGAGATCAGCAGTCCGAAGCAGAACGCGGCGGAGGCACGGCCGCGCACCACCACCCCGACGAGTAACAGCCACACCAGCAGCCGAATCAGAACAACGCCAATTGAAGTTGTCGGGACGAGGATGACCGCTGGCAGGTCGAGGGGAATAACCAGCAGCACCGAGGCCAGTGCGACAAACGGTATTGCGACATAGAAGACCAGGGCCAGATTAATCCGGAACGAATAGAATGCGACGAGACTCGCGATCAGGAAAGCCGCCGTATTGGCTATGAGGGTCAGCGCCCATTCAGAAATGGGCGTCGTGTTCTGGTTGGCCGGCAGGTAAAAGGTGTTAACCGCGCCGAACGCAAAAGAGACGATCCCGGCAACAAGAATGAACTGCCACGGCACCCTGCCCAGCAGTTCGCGCAGCGCTGGACGGGTGAGGGCGCGCCCGTCCGGCGGCCCCTGGCGCTCAGATGGCCGGTCCGCTGAAACTAGCTGGTTCACCGGGCTTTGGCGGGGGCGCCAGGCGGCAACCGCCAACAGCGGGAGCATTATGGTCAAGGCTCGGCCAACGGCCCCAGGTAGCACGCCCACCAACAAGGCGAGAACGGACCCGCCGACCATCGCCGCTGCGTAGCAGGCCAACGCGCTCCGGACCGCTTGCGTCACCAAAGTTGGCGCCGCTACCGAACCGGCCACCGGTGTGGGCTGGACGCCCCATCGCAGAAGACCCTCCATCAAGGCCACGCATAGGCAGGTGCCGCTGATTGCCGTCAAGGCCATGCAGGCCGCGGCCGACTCGGGAGGAAGGATGCCATCGCTGGCGCAGGCCACCCCCAAGGCGGCACCGGCTCCCGTAGCGCCCAAGGCGTACAGCGGCCAGCGTTGGCGGAAAAGCGGTGCCGTTTCCGTTCGCCGCCAGGCCGCCAGCGCGATGCAGAGCCCGGTCACAACATTGGCGACGGTCGAGAACAGGTGCGTAACGGGCAGGTTGATCAGGTTGGCCGGTGGCAGCAGCAGCACGTTGCTGGAATACAGCAGCACGGACCCGGCCTCAAGGAGGGTCATACCCAAGAAGTAGGGCACAAGACGGCCGAAGGCCGGATTGGCCCCAAGCACGGCAGTCCGGATGGCGCCGGGTGATTGCGCGCCAGAATCAGAGGCCTTGCGACCCTGGTCGCTGAACCACCTCATGCAGTCATCCCTTCAAGACCCCGGGGTGGCCACCCCAAGTCGCTTCTCCGCCACTCAGCTAGACCGATATTTTACAGGGCGGCGGGCACAGCCGCGTTCGGCGCGCCGAGCGGGCCTCCAGCGGGTGCGCCGCCCCGCCGCGAGTGCCGTCGGGGGGAGGGCTGGTTCCCTGCGCCGATGCCGTCCTTCCCGTCTCGCCGCGAGCGGCAGTTAGGCCAGGTTGTTGTGACGTTTACGGCCCTGATTGTGTCATCTGTTACGCCGGTGGGCTACGCTGATTGTGGAGTCGCTCGCAGACTGACTCGCCTGTTCGTCTCCAACGGTGGGTGGCAGTTTAGACCAGGTCTTATTTGGCGCAGCCGCTTGGCCGCATCAGGCGCGGGAGTCGTGGAGCGGTCTGCGCGGCACGCTTCAGCCACTGGTTCAACCACCTAGGCGCCGGTGGCGACGAACAGCGAGCACCGGAGCTAACTGAAGGAGGTCACCCCGTTCGCATGAAGAACTCGGACCACACCTTGCCAGCCAACGGCGGACAGCCCGAAACAAGCCAGCCGTCGGTGCCCCCGGCACCGCCAGCGCCTCCGGGTTCGGACCAGCCTCCGGGTTCGGACCCGCCGTCGGTGCCCCCGGCCCTGGACTCGCCTCCGGCACCGTCGGGGCATCCGGCACCGGTACAGGACGGCACCAGCGCCGAGGGTATGACCCAGATGGCACTGGGCGGCCTTGAGACAATTGCGGCCTGGTACGCCGGGATCGGGTTGCCTGACCAACCCGCGCTATCCGAACAAATCCCGGGTTGGTACCCGGACACCGTAACCACCGCCCACCACCGGCTCCACGCGCTACGCGCCCGCGACCTTGTGGCCGTCGGGACGCGCCTCCCGGCCTTGGTGCACGGCATCGACCTAGCAATAACACGGCGTGCAGACGCCCGTGTCCTGACCATTCTACGCCGACGTGTGTTCGCCACCGAACCGGATTCACTCGAGTCGCTCGGACAAACCTACGGGATTACCCGGGAGAGGGTGCGGCAACTTGAAGAACGCGCGCTGCGCAGGCTCGTCGAAGACCTCGACGCGCTAAGCATTGTGACCGCCGTGCGCGAGGCCCTCGCGCAGCCTGGGCCGCGAGTCCGCCGCTTGAGCGACGTCCTGGATTCGATCCCCGCGCTCGGCGCCGTCCTGCCGTCGCTGGGTCAACCCGTCTGGCGCGTCTTCGAGCGCCTCGACCGCAACTTTGAGGTGTCCGACGGCTGGTGGGTGCGCCCAACCATGCAAGAGGCGATCAAAGCCACCAGAGCAAGCCTCGCCAGCGTCGCAAATCCACACGGTGTGGTGCCACTGGACGCCGTAAATGGGATAAGCGCCGCCAACCCCGAAGCTCTCCGCGAATTCCGCGAACAATGGCTGATCCAATGCGGCATCACCGTCTTTGGCGAATTCGCCCTCCTGAGGACCATCTCCGTGGCAGATTACGCCGCTGGTTTGCTATCTGCCGTCGGTGAGCCGCTGAGTTCGCACCAGCTCATCGAAAGTTTGGGACCCCCCCACTCCATCCAATCCCTCAGAAATAGACTGTCGAAGAATGAACGGTTCACCCGCACGGACCGCGACCGTTGGGCGCTTCGCGAATGGGGCTTGCGCGAATATTCAGGCATCCGCCGCGAGATCGGCAAAAGGCTCGAACTAGCAGGCGGCACCATGCCCCTTGAGGAGCTGATCGACGAACTCACGCACACGTTCAGCATCAGCCCTGCGAGCGTGGTCGCCTACGCGGCCGCGCCGCCATATCACAGCCGGGATGGGATCGTCTCCCTTGCACCACCCGGCGCCGAGACCTCCAAACCGCCCAAGAGGACCGCTCGCCTGTTCCGCGTCCCCGGCGGCTGGGCGTACCGCACCCGGGTCCGTTCCAGCCACCTGCGCGGCTGCGGGTCCCCGGCTCCTGTGGCAATTACGGCCATTCTGAACCTCCAGTTTGGGCAATCACGCGAACTTACCAGCTCGCTCGGGCCGCAGTTCATGTATTGGAACGGCCTTCATCCCACCTTCGGGACAATTCGGCGCTTCCTCGTGGGCCAGGGTATTCCGGTCGGCGCCGACGTCTTCCTTGTGATCCGCGACGACGGCAGCTTCAGTGTTGATCCCGTCAGGCCACCGACCGGCGAGCCGCTGGCCGACGCGTTGAGCCTGATCGACGCACCCGCCACCGACAACCGTGATGAAGCCGGCCAGGCCCTCGCGCGAGCGATCGGGCTGCCTGATTCCACGACCGGTACTGCCCTGATCAAGGGCTACAAGCAGCGCGGCGATACCAACATTGCCAGGCTGCTGGAGCGCGTTTATTTGGTGCGATTGTTTGAATCTGATTGATCTGGTTCGGGGGCTGGTTCGGGGGCTGGTTCGGGTCGGCTGGTCGTTGGTGCCTCACTCCGGGACGGAGTGGGCCTCGACGCTGTAGCGCAAGCGGGTCGGCCGCAGCACAAGAAGGGCCCCGGGCCTGGGCCCAGATCCTCGGTCGGCGGGGCCTCCAAGTTGGCGGCGCGGCGGCGCACCTCGTCCCCGGCCGCAGCAGCCAAGGCTGCGACCATTGCCCAAGCAAGTCGCGACTATTCTCCAGTAGTCAGTGCGTCTATTGCCCAGTCAATCTCGCGGCTACCGTCCACTCAAGGCCCGACTATCGTCTAACATCAGGTGCGGCCATCGTCCATTTTGCGATACTGTGGCGGCATGTCTGTAACTGCAGTCGGAGCCACGGGCGGGATTGTTCAACGGCATGCTGAACGGCTGATCGAAGAAGCCGTCAGTGACACGCGCGTCATACTTGTCAACGGCGCGCGGCAAGCCGGCAAGAGCACTCTCGCGCGGCTCGTGGCGAAACGTCACGACGCGGAATGGCGGAGCTTCGACGATCCGCAAACCCTTGGAGAAGCGAAGTTCGATCCGAGGGCGTTCGTGGTCTCGGACCGGATGATCGTGATCGACGAAGTCCAGCGCTACCCGGAGATCCTTTTGTCGATCAAGGAGCGCGTGGACACTCATCCTCGGCCCGGATCGTTTCTGCTGACCGGATCGGCTCACGTCATGGGGTTGCGTTCGGTGCCTGACCGCCTGGTGGGCCGGATCGAGACGATCGAACTGTGGCCGTTTTCCCAAGGTGAGATAGATGGGACGCCCGACGGGTTCATTGACCGGGTGTTTTCTGACCCCCTGGGGGTGAGGGCGAATTCGAGCCTGACCAAGGCCGACTATGCCGCCCGGGTCGTGACCGGCGGCTTTCCTGAGGCCCAGGCGCGGTCCGGCCGACGCCTGACGGCCTTCTACCGGAACTACTTCGCCGACCTGGTCAATCGGGAGGTGAGGCAGGTCTGGGAGGTCCAGCGCGCCGATGAGTTCCTTGCCCTGGCGCGGCTCGCGGCGCCAGCCAACAGCGGTCTTCTGGTGCCCGCGAACCTGGCGCGCGCCACTGGCCTGGCCAAGGGCACCGTGTCGAGGTATTTGGCTATTCTCCACGAGGTTTTCGCTATCAAGATCATCCCCGCCTGGGCGGCTAGTCCTAGCGGACGGGTCTTGAAAACACCGAAACTGGCGTTTGTCGATTCTGGCTTGGTCGCCGAGGTTTTGAATTACGACGTCCGTTCGCTGATTCGTCTAAGTTCGGCTTTCGGCGGCCTGTTGGAGAGTTTTGTGGCGATGGAGTTGGCGCGCGCGGCAACCTGGTCCCTGACCGGCCCAACTCTGAGCCACTACCGGACAAAAGACGGCGTCGAGGTGGACATTGTGCTGCAGGATAGGGCTGGACGGGTGGTCGGGATCGAAGTCAAGGCATCATCGACGGTGCGCGGTGACGATTTCAAGGCCTTGAGGCACCTGGCGCGGCGCCTTGGCCCCGATTTCCTGGTGGGTTTGGTGCTCTACGCCGGTCCCACCACGGCGAGTTTCGGCGACCGGTTCCGCGCGATGCCGATTTCCGCAGTCTGGGAGTTGTAGCTCCCCCGGGAGGCTGGAGGTGGCGGGGACGAGACCGTCCGGGGGTGAGATTGGTGCGCTGGGTCGGGTGCGTGGCGCGGCGACGTGGCAGGCTTGGTTGGCATGAGCAGCACGCCGGCACCGATGAGCGTTAACAAAGACCTGGCCTACGGGCCGGACCTGAAACACAAGCTGGACGTCTATTACCCGCCGGTAGCGAACGGCGCGATGATCCTGGTGATCCATGGCGGCGGATGGTGGCAGGGCGACAAGTCGAAGGAAGAGGCTGTGGCTCGGCGCTTCGCTGAGGCCGGGTACCTCGCAGTGGTTCCGAACTACCGTTTCGCCGGTGGCGCTGACGGGTCTGGCACCAACCTTTATCCCACCCAGGCCGATGACGTGCTCCGCGCCGTGGATTGGGCCGAAACCAGCGTTCTTACTTTCCAGCGATTTGGGGCGTTCGGGGGCTCATCAGGTGGGAACTTGGCGTTGGAAATTGCGATCCGGCGCGGCGCGCCAGCCGCGTCCTGGTCGGGTCTGGTGGACTTGGCTGGCTTCATGAAGCGTCACGGCGACGCGGCACCGCACCGGGTTGTGATCGACGAATCGACGCCGGGCGCAGCCATTGACCAAGGCGGCGCTGATCCGGGCTACTACAAATGGTTGCTGTTCAACTTGTTGGGCCCGGGGTTGGAGCGCCTGGATGAAGCGACGCCGCTGAGGCGGATCAGTCCCACAACGGGCCCGGTGCTCCTGGCGAACTCGATGGATGAACTGGTTCCCCGGGAAGAACCGGTCGAGGTCGCATCTGCCCTGGTCAAAGCGGGCGTGCCCACCCGGGTCTTGCTGTTCGAGGGGAGTCGGCACGCGACCGGCTACCTGGCGGACGCTCTACCTGAGACGCTGCGCTTCTTCGACCATTACCTGGTCAACTAGGCCTCGATCCACTGATCGGCGGTGGACCCAGGCTAAGCCGCGCCGGGGTTGAGCGCCGGGCTGCGGGGCGCGGGCTCGCCGGGCACCACGACTGGCGGCTGGCGTGGCGCGCGCCCGACCTGTCGGCGCGGCTGGCCGCGCCGGGGTCAGAAGTCGTCGGCGAGGTTGGCGAACTGGGACAGGTGACCTTGGAAGGCGACCCGGACGGAGCCGGTGGGGCCGTTGCGGTGTTTGGCCACAATCAGTTCGGCGGTGCCGCGGTCGGGGTTGTCCTCCTCATTGCTGGCGGGATGGATCAAGAGGACCACATCCGCGTCTTGTTCCAAGGAACCCGATTCGCGCAGGTCTGAGATTTCGGGGCGCTTGTCGGCACGTTGTTCGGCTGAACGGTTGAGTTGAGAGATCGCGATCACCGGAACTTGGAGTTCTTTCGCGAGTAATTTCAGGGCGCGTGAGAGTTCTGAGACCTCTTGTTGACGGGAGTCGAGGCGTTTGCCAGGGGACATGAGTTGGAGGTAATCAACCACCACTAGCTGGAGGTCGTGGCGTTGTTTGAGGCGCCGGCATTTGGCGCGGATTTCCATCAGCGAAGTATTGGGAGAATCGTCAATGAAGAGGGGTGCTTCTTTGAGCGGACCGTATTTGGCAGTGATCCTGGTCCAGTCGTTGGAACGTATTTGGCCCGTGCGGATATTGGAGAGAAAAACACCGCTTTCGGCGCTGAGAAGGCGGTGCATAATCTCTTCCCAGGACATTTCGAGCGAGAACACGGCGGTGGTCATTTTGTGCCGGATCGCTGCCGAGCGGGCAAAGTCCAAACCTAATGTCGATTTGCCTTTGCCGGGGCGCGCCGCCACGATCACCATCTGTCCCTTGTGCAGGCCTCCCAGAATGTGGTCCAACTGGGTCAGGCCGGTGGGCACGCCGGTGACATGGAGTGAAGACTTGGCAAGTCGGTCAATGTCGGCTAGCACTGGGTCAAGGAGATCCCCGACCTGGCGGTAATCCTCACCGGCGCCGCGGTCGGTCACTGCATAGACTTCGGCCTGTGCGGAGTTGACCAGTTCGTCGACACCCTGGCCGTCGGTGGTGTACCCCAACTGGGTGATGCGGGTCCCGGCGTCCACCAGGCGCCGCAGCACTGCGCGGTCCCGGACAATCTGCCCGTAGTAGCCGGCGTTCGCGGCGGTTGGGACAAACGCTTGGATGGTGGCGAGGTATTGTGGGCCGCCGATCCGGCCCATCTCGCCGCGGCGGGTCAACTCTGCGGCGACGGTCACGCCGTCGACCGGCTCTCCCCGTGAGTAGATGTCGGTGATGGCGCTGAAGATCATCTCGTGTTTCGGCAGGTAGAAATCTTCGGCGTGGAGGACTGCGACGACATCTGCGATGGCGTCTTTGGACATCAGCATGGCCCCGAGGGCGGACTGTTCGGCGGACAGATCTTGCGGCGGGAGGCGGTCGAACGCTACATCATTCGCGGGTGGGGCTTCGAACTCAACGATGGACAATGGGCCGATGCCTCCTTCCTAGGGCTCGTTCCGGTCGTGTCAGTTATATAGAGCGGGTCTGACACTGTAAGGCGAGGGGCCGCCCGCGAGGGGCGATCCGCCGGGCCGGCGCGCCGACCGGTTCCGGCTATCTTAGGGCCAACAGGCCTCGCCCCGCCACACGTCACCGCAGGTCAGAGCCCATTTTCTGGGGATAAGCCTGGGGATGGCTTGTGCAAAACTGGCCCTGGCTTGTGGATTTTGGGAGGCGCCCAGTCTTGCGGCTCAACTGGTGGCACGGCATCGTCAATTGGCCCGGGGCAACCGTGCTGGTTGCAGCCCCCGGCCGCGCCGCGCGCCACCCCGTCCCCACCGAAACTAGGGCCGGGCCGCACCCTCGCGGTTTTCCACAACTAATTGTTGCTTTCCGTCAGAAGTTTCTGCGGTACCCGGCCCCGGGCTCCCGGCCCCCGGCTAACCAGACCCAGCCAGTTTCGTGGCCAGCGTGCCGACGGCGTGGCGTGGCATGTCTGCCCTCCAACAGTTGGATGAGTCGCTTCCGCTCGGCGGCGGGTACCAGCCCGGTGGGGGCGGACCGCCCGGCGGCCTGCACTAAGTCAGCAGTTGCGATGCCGTCGCCCGCAATTGTCGACTTGGTGCAACCCCGCCCCCGACCGCGAGCCGGCCTGCGGGACGGTGGCCTGCGGGAACGCTGTCTGGGTCGACGCGGTGGTAAGGTCGCTATACACGTATAGCGGCTGGAGGTGAACAGTGTTAGCTTTGCGGCTTGCTCCGGAAGTGGAAGAACGGCTCAGCCGTCTGGCGGCCACGACCGGGCGAACCAAGTCGT
>JAITJY010000408.1 GCA_031278675.1 Bifidobacteriaceae bacterium | reverse complement strand
GACAGAATCGACTGATCGATACGGCCACGGCCCCCGGGGTGGACAGAATCGACTGATCGATGCGGCCGCGGGCCCAGGCGGCGATCCTCCAGTCGATTCTGTCAACTTTGGCAAACGATCAGTCGATTCTGTCCGGGCCGGTTTGCGTCCCCGCTGGTCAGCGGGCCGCAGTTGGGCGGGCCGGAGACAGAATCGACTGATCGATGCGGCCAAGGCCCCCGGGGTGGACAGAATCGACTGATCGATGCGGCTGCGGGCCCTGGGCGGCGATCCTCCAGGCGATTCTGTCCACTTTGGAAAGGGACGACCCGGAGACCGCGCTGGCCCCGCTGGCTCGCGCGCGGGCCAGGGGTCGGCGGTGCCTGCGGCGGTGGCTGTCAGGACCCCGCTGACTCGCGCGGGCGCGGGCGCCCCGGCCGATTCCGCCCGGCCTGCGCAGGCGCCACCCCGGCTCAGCGTTGGCGCAGGCGCGGTTCAGGCGGGCTGCTGCTGGACGGCGGCGAAGACCTCGGCCTCGGTCATGGGCACGAAATCCGGCTTGGCGAATTCGCGCTGGCAGAGGCGGTAGACGGCGCGGTTGTAGGGAGCGGCGACGTGGTATTCGTCAGCCAGGCGGACAAAATGGCCCAGCAGGGAATCGACTTCGCTCTGGCCGGTTTTGCGCTGCAATATGTCCTGGGCCATCGATGAGAGCACCATCTTGTCCAGACTCTTTTGGAAAATGCCGTTGGTGAGGACGTCCGGCAGTTTAGCGGAGGCCCAAATCTTGGTCCAGGAAGGCATTGTGGAAACCTTGAACTCGCGCACGCCAGCGGCTTTGAGGATCGTCACTCCCTCGCACATAGAATTCGACAGGACCCGCTTGAACAGGGCCATATCATCAATTTCGCGGTATTTGAAACCGACCAGGGTGGTGAAAGAGTTGGTCAAGTTTATGACCATCTTGCAGAGCGCGGCGTCGCGGATGCGGTCGGTCGGGATGGTCTCGACGGCCTGACCCATCCAATCAGCGACAGCGGTGGCATCAGCCTGGGCGGCGCCGTCCAGACCGCCCAGCACAAACGGCCCCTTGCTCTGGTAGCCGATGGCACCCGACTGGTCGATCCAGGCGTTGAACTCGATGACGCCGAACAAGACGCGCTCGAAGAGGTCGGGCAGGATGGTCTGATTGAGGACGCCGTTCTGCAGGCCAACCACCACAGGCGAGCCTGCTACCTGCTCTTTCACCACTTTTGCGACGGGCGCCAGGCTGTAATTCTTGACCGCGATGAAGACCACATCAACCTCGGGGACGTCTTTCAGATCGTCAACGGCGCGGACCTCGACCCGCTCCTTGTCCGCCTCGCCGTGCTCCTTGTAGAGCCAGAGTCCCTGCTCGCGCAGGCGGCTCGCCACCGCCGGCAAGTCGTACAGCCAAACTGTCTCGTGGACCTGGCTCAGCCAACCGCCCAGGCAGCCGCCGATCGCGCCGGCGCCGACTATTAGTGCCTTCATTGCCATCCCCTCGCTGTCATTCTTGGCCCGTCATTCTTGGCCTGTCGTTTTTTTGCCGTCGATGTCGTAATCCGGCTCGTAATAATCAAAGCAAGCCACCATGTGCTCGGTGTAGCGCAATTGCAGCGGGCTGGGCTGGATAGCCAAGGCGTTGAGCGCCGCCGCAGCCGGGCTGTCCGCTATCTTGATGTACTCGCGGTCCGGGGCCTTGCCGGGATTGAGCAGCACGCTGTTGTTCTTGGTGATCGCGAAGACGCTCTTGAAGCAGGTGCGCGATTTCAATATGCGGGAGTCCAACTTGGAATAAAGGTAGGTGGTCTCGTCCATCGGGGTCGGCTTGCCGGCCTTGGGCACCCTCAGGCTGAAGTATTCGGCGCCGCCGTCGAAGCAGGCGATCCGGGCCTCCGGGCCGGCCGTGTCGATGTCGATGCGCTGGGTGACCTTGGGCAGCCCCCAAATGTTGTTGCCGCGCAGGCAGTTCTCACGCGAGGTGACGGGCATCGAGAAGACGTAATAGCCGCTGTAGTTGTTCAGCATGAGCGGCAGCAAGACCGGGCTGTTGGGCTTGTCCACCTCCACCGCCAGGGTCAGCGCCACCTCGTTGTAGGGCGGGATTCCCATCACGTTCTTGTACTCGTAACACGAGACCGCCAGCACCGCCCAGCGCCCGCGCGCCCGGACCGGCCCGATCAGGGGATGCGGCATCATGGCGCGGGCGGCTTGGTAGGAGCAGAGGAAGATCGCCTGGGCGCAGGTCACGTCGCTGTAGAAAGTCGGGAAGGGATATTCCTTCTCGATTTCCGGAGTCAGGCGGACGCGGCGGCGCTGCAAGGTGAAACGCTCAAAGAAGGGATCGTTGAATTTGTCGGCGTTGTCCAGCAAGCTGCCGTCGAACTGATCGGTGACTTCCACAGTGGTCTCCTTTTCCGGCGGGCACGGCTTCTGCGGCGGCCCACCTGCGGCGCGACTTCCGCCAATGCTACCCCCCGGCGGCGGCCACCGGCGGGAGGCTGGCGCGGGGCGGTTAGCCGGCGCAGAACCACCGGCCGGGCTTCAGGCTAGTCTTGATGGTCGGCAGGTCGCGGGTTTGGCGAAGGGTGATCGGGAAATGCTTGACGGAAAAACTGTGGCGGTCGTGGTGCCGGCGCACAACGAAGCCGGGCAAATCGGCATCGTGCTTGATACGATGCCGGACTTTGTCGACCGGATCGTGGTCGTCAACGACAACTCGACCGACCAAACCGCGCAGGAGGTCCGCCAGCGCCAGGCCGAGGCGCCGCCCGCCGTCGCCATCCAACCCCGGCCGCAGGAGATCGAGCCGACCCTGTTCAATATGGCGGACCGGGTGGTCTTGGAGATGCGGCGGGAGGAGCGCGCCCTCTACCCCAAACACGAGGTCGAGCCCGCCTCGCCGACCGACCGGATCATCCTGATCAACAACCTTGAGAACGGCAAGGTTGGCGGCGCTATCGCGAACGGCTACCTCTGGGCGCGCGACCACGGAATCGACTGCACCGCCGTGATGGCGGGCGACGCCCAGATGGACCCGGCTGAACTGG
>JAITJY010000330.1 GCA_031278675.1 Bifidobacteriaceae bacterium | reverse complement strand
CTACACCCTGCTGGTCTCCTCCGCCACCGCCTTCGCGGTGGTCCGGGACGCCATCGCCTGCAAACCCGCCATCATCGCCGAGACCCCCGCGTTCGTAGCGGTGGCCTCCGAATATCGCTACCTGACCGGCCTGCCCGGCATTGAAACCGCTCGCATCTTCGAGCCCGACCCGGAAGTGGTTTACGTATGGGAACGCCCGCCATTGACCAATCGATTCGCTTCGACCTACGCGAACACTCAGTCAGGGAGCTGAACGCGGCTCTGCACCGGGCCGCAGGCGGGCCTACCTGGGAGGTGGTGCACCCAGATGGAGCGCACGCCATCGCCGCTGGGCTAGCCGAACCGCTGAACGTCCGGATCGACGGGCATGTCGGCTACTACGCGGCCGGAATGAACGAACAAGCGACCGTCGAAATCACCGGCAACGCCGGCGTTGGAGTGGCCGAGAACATGATGAGTGGCCTGGTCAAAGTCCACGGCAGCGCCTCGCAGTCCGCCGGCGCCAGCGCCCACGGCGGCCTGTTGGTGATAGGCGGCAACGCAGCGGCCCGCTGCGGCATCTCCCTGAAAGGCGCCAACATAGTGGTGGGTGGCGATGTGGGCCACATGTCCGCTTTCATGGCTCAAGCCGGTGCGTTGGTGATCTGCGGCGATGCGGGCGACGGGCTAGGCGACTCGATTTACGAGGCACACCTCTATGTCAGGGGCGCTGTGGGCCAGCTTGGCGCGGACTGCGTGCTCAAAGAACTCCGCCCCGAACACCTCGCAGAACTCGCCGGCTTGTTGACCGCCGCCGGCTGGGACCACGACCCGCGCACCTTCCGCCGCTACGGGTCGGCCCGTCAGCTTTACAACTTCCACGTCGACAATGCCTTCGCTTATTAGACGCCCGCTTCAACCGATGTCAGGAGCCTGAGATGACCGCACCCCCGCCCCCCCGCACGCCCGCCCCGGCTGACCCTGCCGCCCTTGGCTTGCGGGAAAACGCCACATTCGACCGCACCACCATTGCGGCAATCCGCCAAGCGGCAGCGACCGGCCTCTACGACATCCGGGGCGGCGGCGCGAAGCGGAAACTGCCGCACTTCGACGACCTGTTGTTCCTCGGGGCATCCATGTCCCGCTACCCGCTGGAAGGCTACCGCGAACGCTGCGACACGGACATCACCATCGGCACACGCTTCGCGAAGCACCCGCTGCACCTCAATACTCCGGTGACAATCGCCGGAATGAGTTTCGGCTCACTGTCCGGCCAGGCCAAAGAGGCCCTTGGGCGGGGCGCGAGCGAGGTCGGGACCTCCACCACCACGGGAGACGGCGGCATGACCGACGAGGAACGCACCCACTCGAACATGCTGGTCTACCAATACCTGCCGTCCCGCTACGGGATGAACCCGCGCCACCTGCGCGCCGCCGACGCGATCGAAGTGGTGCTGGGTCAGGGCGCCAAGCCGGGCGGGGGCGGGATGTTGCTGGGCCAAAAGATCACCGAGCGGGTCGCCGCCATGCGGACCCTACCGATCGGGATTGACCAGCGTTCGGCGTGCCGCCACCCGGATTGGACCGGACCAGACGACCTGCGCATCAAGATCACCGAACTGCGTGAGATCACCGACTGGGAAAAACCCATCTACGTCAAGATTGGTGCGTCCCGCCCGTATTACGACGTGGCACTGGCCATCAAAGCCGGCGCTGATGCGATAGTGCTGGACGGCATGCAAGGCGGGACGGCCGCCACCCAGGAGGTGTTCATTGAACACGTCGGCATCCCCACCCTGGCCGCGATCCCCCAGGCGGTCGACGCCCTCCAGGAGGCCGGTCTGCACCGGGAGGTCCAATTGATTGTCTCCGGCGGGGTCCGTTCAGGCGCTGATGTCGCCAAAGCCCTCGCATTGGGCGCGGACGCCGTCTCGATCGGCACGGCCGCACTGATCGCCTTGGGCGACAACGACCCGGCGCTGGAGGACGAATACCGCAAGATCGGCTCAGCGGCCGGCTATTACGACGATTGGCAGGCCGGGCAAGACCCGGCGGGGATCACCACCCAGGACCCAGACCTGGCGCGGCGCCTCGACCCGGTCGCGGCGGGCCACCGCCTCGCCAACCTGCTCCGGGTGATGACCATGGAGGCCCAGATCATAGCCCGGGCCTGCGGCAAGGCTCACCTCACCCACCTTGAGCCGGAAGACTTGGTGGCGCTGACGATCGAGGCTGCGGCCATGACGCGGCGCCCGCTGGCTGGCACGAACTGGATTCCGGGATTGGCCAACGGGCCGGCGGATGACGGCGGGGTGTAGGCGGCGATGCTCGGATTCGGCATCGCCGGTTTGGCGGCCACGGCCATCGGCTGGACGGCGCTGACCTGCAGGGTGGTGGCCTTCGCGCGCGTTTTTGCCGCAGGCGCGCCGGAGGCCCCGGGTTCGCGCCGGAACCATCCGGCCCGGCGCACCGCCGCGATGCTCCGCGAATTCTTGGCCCACCGTAAGATGGCCCGCAAACCCGTGGTGGCCGTAGCGCATTGGGCTACCATGTTTTCCTTCCTGGTGTTGGTGGCCACGTTGGCACAGGCCACCGGCCAGTTATTCGATCCTACGTTCGATTTACCGTGGATTGGGCACTGGGCACCGTGGGGCTGGCTGACCGAGTTCTTCGCGT
This sequence comes from Bifidobacteriaceae bacterium, assembly GCA_031278675.1. Lineage (GTDB taxonomy): Bacteria > Actinomycetota > Actinomycetes > Actinomycetales > WQXJ01 > JAIRTF01. The sequence goes on along the minus strand of JAITJY010000330.1, from coordinate 8,119 downwards.
GGGCCGGCTTGGCCGGGATCGGCGTGTTGATCGCGGTGCGGCTGCGCGCGTCGCGGCGACCCTTAGGCCGCACCTCGCGGTTTTTCGGCTCGCACCAGTGGCGGGCGCGTTATGTCGAGGCGACCATTTTGGCTGTGGTGTTGCTGGTGTTGTGGCTGCGCGGACTGGAATCGCTGCTCGCCGACCCAGCCTCCCGCCTCCGCTTCGCCTCGACGGCCTGGATCGGCGCGCTACACCGCCCCACGTTGTCCGATGCCGCGCTCGGAGTTTGGATTTCCACGCTCGCGTTAGCGAAAATCCTGGTGAGTTACGCCTGGATGGTGGTGGTCGCGCTGACGCCAACGATGGGCGTGGCGTGGCACCGATTCTTGGCGTTCCCGAATCTGTGGACCTCACGCGAACCGGATGGTTCGCCCGCGCTGGGCGGGCTGGGTGGCTTGACCGTAGACGGCCAAGACGTCGACTTCGCCGACCCAGACCTCGATGAATCGGTCTTTGAACGCCTCGGTGCGGGCTGGGTGGCGGACCTGACGTGGCGCGACCGGTTGGCGCTGGCGACCTGCACCGAATGTGGCCGTTGCCAAGAAGTTTGCCCGGCGTGGGCGGCCAATGCGCCGCTCAGCCCAAAGCTCTTGGTGGGGACGCTGCGGGATCACACGTTCGCGTCCGGAAGCGAACCGGAGCCGCTGGTGGGGGCGGCGGGCGGGCGGGCGCTCGCCCCGGACGCCTTGTGGGCTTGTACCACCTGTGGGGCCTGTGTGGAAGCGTGTCCGGTCGGCGTGGAACACGTCGACCAGGTGATCGACTTGCGCCGCCATCAGGTCCTGGTTCGAGGCGAGTTCCCGGCCGAGTTGGCCTCTACCTTCCGCAATCTGGAGCGGCGGGCCAACCCATGGGGCCTCTTGGCCAAAAAACGCCTGGACTGGACCAAAGGACTGACTTTCGCGGTACCTGTCCTGGGACAAGATGTCGCGTCGCTGAGCGAGGTTGATTACCTGTACTGGGTGGGCTGCGCCGGGGCCTTCGATGACCGGGGCCAGGCGACCGCGCGGGCCTGCGCCAGCCTGTTGCACCAGGCCGGTGTGCGCTTCGCTGTGCTCGGTTCGGCCGAATGCTGCACTGGCGACCCGGCCCGCCGGGCGGGCAATGAGGCGTTGTTCGCGTCGTTGGCTACCACCAACGTCGAGACTCTCAACGGGGCCTCGGCCACCAAGATCGTTGTCACATGCGCCCATTGTTTGAACTCGCTAGCTCACGAATACGGCCCTTTCGGGGGCCGCTACCAGGTGGTACACCACACCGAATTGCTGGCCGAACTGATTGACCAAGGCAAGCTGAGCCCCCAAAGCGGGCCGGAGCGAACCGGCGAGTGGGACACCAACCGGACCGTCACCTATCAGGACCCGTGCTACCTGGCCCGCCACACCAATCAGGTGACGGCGCCGCGCCGGGTGTTGCAAGCCGTGCCGGGCCTGACCCTGCGAGAGATGGACCGCTGCGGGCGAGCGGGCGACTGCTGTGGCGGTGGGGGCGCGCGGATGTGGTTCGAAGAAGACGGCGAGCGGATCAACGCGCGGCGGTTTGCCGAAGCGGCCGCGACCGGTGCGGACGCCATTGCCACCGCTTGCCCGTTTTGTAACGTCATGTTGGCCGATGCCGCCGGGGCAGCTGCGGCGCCAACGCCCGTCCGCGACGTGGCCGAGTGGCTCTTGGCTGCGGTCGGCGCACCCGCTGAGACCACCAACCAGGAGGAGACATGAGAATAATTGTGCTGGTCAAATACGTGCCGGACATTGAGGCCGGTTACGAGTTCACCGACGCCGCCAGGCTGGACCGGACGGGCGATGGCTTACTCAACCAGCTTGACGAATACCCGTTGGAGCAGGCCCGCAAGCTGGCAGAGCAGACCGGCGCCGAAGTAGTGGCGTTGACCGTGGGACCGGATGAGGCTGACGAAGCGGTCCGCCGGGCATTACAGATGGGGGCCGATACAGGCGTTCAGGTGTCAGATGACGCCATTGCCGGGTCGGATGCGGCGTCCACGGCCCTGATTCTGGCCGCCGCCGTGAACTATCTGGGCGGCGCTGACCTGATTTTGACCGGTGCTGGCTCAGCCGACGCCACTACCTGCTTAATCCCCGTCCAGTTGGCCGCCCGGCTTCAGATTCCCGCATTGACCGGTGCGGCCAACTTGACGGTTACGGATGGTGTGGCGACCATCCGCCGGGATGAGGATGCGGGTTCGATCAGACTGGCGGCGCCCCTGCCGGCGGTCGTTTCGGTGGCTGATAGTGCCGGTGAGCCCGCATATCCGTCCGCCAAGGCGGTGATGCTGGCGCGGCGCAAACCCATCGACACGTTGGATCTGGCGGATCTGGGTGTGGCGGCCAGTGATGTCGGTGCGGCCGGGGCGAAGGTCGGTGTCGCCGGGATTGAGGCGGTCCCACCCCGGCAAGCCGGTGCGACGCTCGACGCGGAGACGGATGATGTGATCGCCGCCTTCGTCACTCTGCTCCAAGCCAACTCGCTGCTCTAGCCCCATTAGGAGAACTCATGCCTGACATCCTTGTTCTGCTGGCCGACCCTTCGACCGGACCCGAACTGCTGGCCCTGGCGGCCACCTTGGGCACGCCTGTGGGCGTGCGCGTAGACACCATCCTCACTACCCACGCCTACCCGGGCCGCGTCGCAGGCGGTCTGGCGAACTTGGTCACCGCCCGCTGTCCGGCCGGGGTCCTGCTGCCCGCCGGCTTGTTCGGCGCGGAGGTCGGATCGTTGCTGGCCTGGCAACTCGGGTCAGCCGTGATCACTGATGTGACCGCGATCGCCCCTGATTTGACGGCCACCAAGCCGGTGATGGCGGGCACCTCGCTGGCGCAGGCGCGCGTTTTGACCGGCGTGCCGGTCTTCACTGTTCAGGCGGGCTGCGCTGCGCCGCCGTTGGCGCGGCCAGCCGAAGTGGTGGATTTGCCGGACTGTGCGCCGTTGCCGGGGGAAGCGAAAGTCGAGGTGGTTGGCGTGACGGGGCGGACGGCATCGGGCGAGCGGCCTGAATTGACCGATGCGAAAATCGTCGTGTCTGCGGGGCGCGGCACCGGCGGCGACCTGAGCGGGGTGGAACAGCTAGCCGATGCGTTGGGCGCGGCCGTGGGGGCATCACGGGCGGCGGTCGATGCGGGCTGGATCGGCTCGGCGGCGCAGGTGGGGCAGACGGGCAAGACCGTCCGCCCGCGGCTGTACGTTGCGGCGGGGATCTCTGGCGCCATGCAACACCAGGCCGGGATGCGTGGGGCGGACCTGATTGTGGCTGTCAACGAGGACCCGGATGCGCCCATTTTCCAGATCGCCGACTTGGGGATAGTGGGGGATCTGGGCACTGTTTTGCCGGCGGCGGCCGCCGCTGTGCGGTCGCTGTGAACCGATAACTGTGAGCCTTCAGGAAGGAATTGTCATGACCGAATCGACGAACCGCACCGCTGATGGAGTGGTGGTAGGCGCCGGGATTGTTGGCGCATCAACGGCCTACCAGTTGGCCAAGACTGGGCGGAAGGTGATGCTGGTGGATAAGGGAGCGGGGCCGGGCTATGGCTCGTCGAGCGCTTCGTCGGGGATCATCCGCTTCGAATACACCCTTTTGACCTCGGTTATCGTGGCTTGGGAGGCGGCGCACTGCTGGGCTGACTTGGGCGCTTATCTGCAGGCCCCTGCCGGTGAGGCGCTCGCTAGCTTCTATCGGAGCGGCAAGATCATGATGGACTGCCCGGCTTTTCCGCGGGCGGCGTTGCGGACTTATTTTGATCAATTGGGTATTGAATATGAGGAATGGGACGCCGCCGAATTGCGGCGCCGCGTGGGCGGGATTAATCCGGGGCGGCATTTCCCACCGAAGCCGATTGATTCCGATGCGTTCTGGGATGATCCGAGCGAGGAGATCGGTGCGGTCTACACGCCGCAGGCCGGGTTTATCGATGATCCGCGGCTGGCCTGTGAGAACTTCGCCAATGCGGCCCGGCGGGCCGGCGCCGAAACCGTCTACCTGACCCGGGTGGTCGGGATCAGTGCCGGCAGGAGCGGTGCGGGGCTGTGGCGTCTGACCCTGGATTCCGGTGCGGTGATCGAGACGCCGCTCGTGGTCAACGCCGCCGGACCGTGGTCAAGCGAACTCAACGCTCTGGCTGGGATCGGGGGCGAATTCGCGATCACCACCCGGCCGTTGCGTCAAGAGGTGCACGGTGTGCCTGCTCCGGAGGGCTTCAACCCTCCGGGCGGGATTGGGCCGTGCGTGGCTGATCAGGACCTGGGTTATTATCTGCATCCGGAGCCGTCCGGTTCACTCCAGATCGGGGGCACGGAGCCGGAGTGCGACGCCCTCGATTGGGTGGTGGGGCCGGTCGATGCCGTTGATCTGAACCGGACTGCCGAACTGTTCGAGAAGCAGGTGACTCGCGCCGCGCGGCGTTTTCCCGGCCTGGCGATCCCGCCCCGCCCGACTGGTGTGGCCGGTGTCTATGACGTGGCCACGGACTGGACCCCGATCTATGACAAGACTGATGCCCCGGGGTTTTATGTCGCCATCGGCACCTCGGGTAATCAGTTCAAGAATGGCCCGCTTATCGGCGAATTCATGAACGCCATCATTGAGACGGGCCAATCCGGCACCGACCATGACACCTCCCCTGCGACCTACACCGGCCCCGTCACCGGCCGCACCGTGGACCTGAGCTTCTATTCGCGCCTGCGCGAACCGGCGGCCAACTCAGGGACCGTAGCCGGCTAGTGGGCGCTCGCGTCTGAGCTGCGCGATTCGCGCAGTCGCGGGTGGTGGCTGCGGGGCACCAGCGCGCTTTCCAGCGCCCGGACGGCTGAGCGGCGCGCGTCGCCCCGCAAGACTTTGGACGATGCCGCCCGGCCCAGCCCGGAGCTCGGCCTGCCCGGCGCAGCCCAGCCCAGCTCGGCGCAGCCCAGCCCAGCTCGGCCCGGATGTCGTTCTGCCCGGCGCAGCCCGGCGCACCCCGGGCTCGGTCTGCCCAGCTCGGTCTGCCCGGCGCAGCCTGGCGCAGCCCAGCCCAGCCCGGTCGGCCCGGCGTGCCGACGCGGACGGGTAAGGGCTACCGGTCAAGCCCGCCGAGATTTCGATGTGTTTTTTGCGCACGCCATGCGTAGCCTTTGGGCACTGGGCACGATAGCATCGCTATCAAGGGCGCACCAAGGTGCCTCGTTGATCGGAAGGCCATTGCTATGACAGATTTGCTGGTTCGCGGATTGAGTGCTGAGGCACTCAGCCGCCTGACCCATGCGGCCGCCCTGATGGGCTTGTCCCGCAACGAATATTTGCGTCGCCAGGTGGAAGGCGACGGGGCCACCCCTGCGGGCGAGTCGTCGGCTGTGGCCGGCGCCAAGGATGACGCAGCGCCAGCCGACTGACCCGGCCCCGGTACACCCACGCCGACCGGCGGCCCAGATCGATTGCGCCGTCCCGCGCTGAGCGCACTCAGTCCGAGACGGCATCATCGGTGCGGACCACCCCGGCGCCCGGGCCACCCGCACGCACACCGCCGCGCCCAGGCCACCAGCGCACACCACCCGCGCGCAGGCCACCAGCACGCACATCGCCGCGCCCGGGCCGGGCGCGCTCAGTTAGCCGGGACGGGACCGTCGGCGGGCACATCCGCCGCACCCACATCCCCGACGGTCACGTCGCTGAGTTTGTCTAGCTGCGACTGCCAGAAGCGGAGTGCCTCCGGCAGGGACGCGATCACCATGTTCCAGGAATGGGTCTCGCCAACGGCGACATAGACCTCGGCGAGTTGACCCAGGGCCGCGAGCGCTTGCGCCAGCGCGGCAGAATCCCGCCCAACTTCCAAGTCCACCTCGGACCCGGGCACGCCGAACCAGACCGCCGTGCCCCGCCCGGCGAAGTCCCGCAGGGCCGAGACATAGGTCAACGGCGTGACCGCGTCGATCTCGGCCTGGGTGGATTTCATCTTCGCGCCAGCCGCTCCCGGCGTCCCGTAGGGCATGAACGCAAGCACCGTAGCAAACCGATCACGATGCCGTAGCCCCTGGTCAACAGCACAATAGCCGCCCATCGACATGCCAGAGACAGCGGCGGCACCCCTGTCTTGGGCCACCGGAAAGTGGTTCTCTACCCAGGGGGCGACGACATCGTACATAAACGTCTCCAGCTTCGAGCCGCCCGGTTTGGTCGAATCGAGGCAAGCCGACTCGTTGACACCGCGCGCTGTGACGTCCGGTAGGACGGCTATCACCGGAGCCAACTCGCCGGCGGCGATCATCTGGTCCATGACCGCCGGTGCCCCGGCGGCAATCCAGTCCTCCGGTGCGCCGGGGGCGCCGTGAAACAGATAGATGACCGGGTAGGCGACGGCGCCCGAAGGATCGTAACCGGGCGGCGTGTAGACCCAAACTTTGGAGCTGACCAGGTTCAGCCCCTGCGGGGCGGGCAGGTCAAAGGCTCCGACGGCGCCTGCGGGGGGCGCGGCATCGGGCGTGGTCAGGGGCCTGGGCCGGGCCAACGGCGTCCCCTTCGCCGCTTGGGCCGCCGAACCCAGCTCCGAAGCTTGAGGCGCGCCCGTCCCCAGTTCAGCGAGTTGACCGGTCGGCGGATTCAGCCCCAGCTTGAGGCGCACCGCATCAAGGTTCGGCGCCCAGCCGAGCGCCGCGTTGACCACCACCGCCAGCCCCGCCGCCAGCCCCAACGTCCCGGTCACGAACGCCGTCGCGCGCCAGGTGCGGCGTCCCTTGATCCAGGTGTGGCGGCGGCGCAACAACCAAATCGCTGTCACCAGCGGCACCAAACCTGCTGCGGCCAGCACCACGCCGAGCGGCGCCACCGCGATGAAGTCCCGTCGCGGCCCCGGATCGACCGCCGCCCACCCACCCACATTGCTAGCCACTGCGTTGGCCGCCCGATCGACCGCTGTCCACGCGCCCACGTTGCTGGCCACTGCGGCGGCGCCCGGATCGAACCCCGTCCACGCGCCCACAGCACTAGCTACCACGGTGCTGGCCCGATCGACCCCAGTCCACGCTTCCACAGCACTAGCCACCACGGTGCCGACCCGATCGACCCCAGTCCACGCTTCCACAGCACTAGCCACCACGGTGCCGGCCCGATCGACCGCCGTCCACGCTTCCACAGCACTAGCCACCACGTTGGCCACCGCTTTGGTCACCGCACCGACCGCCGCGCCAGCCACCGCGTCCCCGATAATCCACACGCAGCTAGCTTCACACGTCGGCTGTCTGAGCGGGTCCACCGCACGGCAACCGTCCACCCTGAGTCGGTGCACCGCTGGGAGGACTGCGGCGCCGGGCAGCCATGCTATGACCGCACCGGGACTCGTACGTCCGTACTAATCTCTCCGACTTGGCCAGGGTTCCACCTTGAATCCCATTTTGATATCGCTTCTGGTATGACAACTCAAACCGCACGGCACCGACCCGGCACGCTAGACACCCTCGCCAGCTCGGCAGGTCGCCACCTAGCCGACGTACAATCCCGTGGCGAGCGTTTACCCGAACCCAGACACTATGGGGGTGAGAGGTGGGGGCCTCGCCGCAAAACCTGTTTGGTGGTATTCGTGGGTTGGCGGTGGGGATGGCCCGCCGCGACACCGCATTTGAGGGAGGCCCTTGTGATTCAGCATACCGCCGTTGGTTTCGATGTTCACGCGCGTTCGGTTGCGAGCTGCGCGATTGATGGCGCATAGGACCGGCAGTCCCGTGAGTGTGCACACAGGGTGCGGGCGCAGACCCCAAAGGCAGCGGGGGTGGTACGCGCGGTGCCCGTAGTTGGCTCATCCGGCCGGGTCGGGGTGCCTCGGGGTTCTTGCGGGAGCGGCCGCCCTCGACGGGCGGGGCAGGGCCTTGAGCAAAGTCGGCCCGCGCCCGGCGCTGCCTGCCGCGTCGAGTGTTTCAATTTATCTCCTTTCCGGTGGCGAGTGTTTCAATTTATCTCCAGCCCAACCAAGCCCAAGGCTCTGACCTGCGGTGATGCTGAGGGGCGGAGATAAATTGAAACACTCGACGAAATCCAGGAGATAAATTGAAACACTCGCGGCCCCAAGCCGACGAGTTGGCACGCCCGACGAGCCCG